>NZ_JAIYEP010000009.1 GCF_020515525.1 Rhodococcus yananensis | reverse complement strand
CACTCGGACTGCACCCGGCCACCAACAGCGCCGACAGCCCGACCACCGCGTACCCCCACCCAGCCATGCGATCCCCCCGAGTCGATCATGAACGGGCGCGACCATAGCACACTGATCGAGGCCACACAGCCGAGCTGCCCGACCGCCCAGTCCGGACGGCGGCGCGCACGTGACACGTCCGCCGGGGAGCGCACCGTGCGGGGGAAGTGCCGTCAGACAGTCGAACACCATGGTCGATGGACGATCCCCGGGCACCGTGTCACAAGGGGAGCAGACGACTACAAGGGTCGGGAGGATCCATGACAAGTTCCGCGTTGACATGCTTCAAGAAGCTCTCCACATGAGACACGCTCTCAGTAGCACGGCACCGCTGGGATGGATTTGTTCGGGCCAAGTCCATGGGTACGGTTGGGTCGAGTGCCGACAACTCGCTGGCGGAGCGCGTCAATGCCACGCTCAAGTGGGAGCTCCTCGAGGGCCGTCGGGCGCTCCCCGACAAGGCCACCGCCCACCGGGCCGTGTTCCGGTGGGCGAACCGACCACGACCCCACTCAATCGGATCCGGCTCGTACACCATCCTCATGGACGTAACCCGATACGGCCTTCAGCACGATCTCGTGCGCGCCGTGGCGCCGTGGAAGCGGCGCACCCGGTCTGGGATAGCTGGACTCCGGATCGGGGCTTCCCCCCGAGGCCGGAACTCAACTCGGCTGCATGGCAGGTTGCTGTGCGAGTACTCGCCGTTCGCGAATCAACCAGGTCAGAACGGTCGAGACCAGGAGCACCGCAGCACCACTGGCAAAGGATGCACTGTAGTCACCGGTGGCGTCATGGAGCACCCCACCGATCAGGACACCGAGCGCCGCACACACCTGGTGGATCAGCCAGGTCGAGCCGAGGATCCCCCCCATCGCGGTTCCGCCGAAGCGATCGGCGATCAGTCCTGTGGTCAGCGGGATCACCGGGAACGAGGACAGTCCGAAGAGGACGACGCCAAGCGTGAGAATCTGCCCGCTTCCTGCAAGTGTCAGCAAGACGAAACCGACGATGCGCACAACGTGCAATACCAGGAGAGGTCGTCGCTTGCCCCACCTCTTGGCAGCCCATTGTCCGGTAGTCCACATCGATGCCGCGCTGCACACCGCAACGAGCGCCATCAACCATCCCCCGGCAGACGCCCCAAACCCCAATTCCACTGCGAGCTTGGGCATGTGGGTGGTGAACATGTAGAGCGAATAACCACATCCTGCGAAGCTGAGGCTGATCAGCCAGAACTGACGATCCTTCAGCGCTTGGCTGAGGCCGGTTGCCGCGACGGCTTGGACGGATGGCTGCTCCGCTTCCAAACCGACGTCCGCGGGGGTGTTCCGCGCACCGAACCAGATGACCGGAACGACGACTGCCAGCATCACACACCCGAGGAGCGCGAACGCCGTCTGCCATCCGAAGACCGAGATCAGCACGCCCGCGAGCGGCAAGAGTAGTAATTGGCCTGCGTTGATTCCCATCGAACTGATCGCGAGCGCCTGGGGTCGCCCACGCACGTGCCATCGCGCGACGAGGACCGAGGCCGGCATCGAACTGCAACCGGCGAAACCGATTGCGACGATGATCCCGAAGAGCACAACGAACTGCCAGAAGTCGGTGATGGTGGCAAGAAGTACGTATGCCAGTCCCATCAGTGCGGCGCTGACAGTCATCACCGCTCGCGGGCCGGATCGGTCGATGAGTCGGCCCATGACGGGCTGGGCGAGCCCCCACATGAGTGTGCTCACCGCGACGGTGCCGCTCGTGGCGGCGAGAGACCAGCCGAAGTGTCCCATCAGCGGCTGAATGAACTGCCCGATCGCCAAATTCAGCCCGAAGGCACCGGTCAACGATACGAACGCCACGGTGGTGATGCGAGTGCCCCAGCCACTGTTCAATGCGAGTCTGCCCATGAATCCCCCTCATCTAATGGATCGATTCGAAATCACCGTTAGTTCAGCTATAGCAGCACGACATCTAACGGAAGTCAACTTGGGTACCATTAGGTATATGGGTCAGCAGTCTGCGTCTCCGCCAACCGTGCCACTGAACGGCGAACCCCTCGCCGTGGAGTTGGTGAACACCACCTACATCGATGGCGGCCTCCGCGGGCACCGCGTCGATGCGTTGACGACTACGGATCAACTCACTGCGTGGGTGGCCGATCACGCAGACCAGTTCGGCAGCGAACTCTCGGCCGCGCTCATGGGTCAGGCCTGCACGCCCCGCACACACAAGCAGTTCCTCTCACTGCGCAGCGCACTTCGCAGTTGTTTGCAATCCGTCGTCGACGACTCGGCACCCAGCAGCGAACCCCTGGCGATCATCAACGAATTCAGTTGCTACAGCGCTTCCCGACTCGAGCTCTCTCCCGCGGATCCCGTTACGGTGAGGACTCGCTGGGATGTGGCGGATCCGTGGTTGGTCGCACTCGGCATAGTGGCATCCGACGTGTGCAAGCTTCTGCTGCCGGACCGAATCGACCAGGTTCGGGCATGCCCCGCACCGGGGTGCATTCTCTTCTTCGTCAAGTCTCATCCCCGGAGGGAATGGTGTTCACCGGTGTGCGGGAACCGTGCCAGAGTGGCACGGCACGCTCGTTCCGACAGAGGTCGAACGGTCAGTGATCGATGACCCCTCGCCGTTGGAACCCAGCTGCGGCGCTCTCGGATGCGGGGAATGCCCCGCAGAAATCTGAGAGGAACTCGTCAGACGCGGCAGCCTCGACGTCGAGGCGATCGCAGCAACGAATCATCGAATCGGTAACGAACACGCTGGGGCAAGGGCCTCCGACTCTCACCTCAACGCGCCTTCCCGCACACGGTCCACGAAACAAACACCCAGGTCGCAGCCAAAACCGGCTACCTGGCTGAAGATATCCTTGGTTGTGGGACGGTCGGTCGTCGGCGCAATCCGACCAAGAATCAGTGCACTGCGGCGCTGGTCACGGAAGAAGTGATCACCAGCCAGGCTACCCAAGGGAAATGGCCCCTTGGCGTGGCGACGGAGGCTGCATGTAAGGGTCGTCGCCACGTCCCCGCAAACTCTCGAAGCCGATCGGCTCATGCCCCGGGTCCGGCCAGCACAGCGCCATCACCTGCACGCGTCGGCTCTCGTAAGGGACATGACCGCGGTCGATGCCCGACCAGAACATCCCCTGCATAGTGCCGCCGCGCTGGCCACCCTGCTGTTCACCGGCACCACCTTCGACGAACTCTGATCGCTCCCCGGCTCGCGCTGACCGGGGACACCGTGATCACCGTCGGCGCATCCGCTGCTGCACGCCCTACCGAACTGTGCCTTTGGGTGATCCCGCCACCGGCCCGGCCGCTGCTGCACGCCGCCGCAGTCTTCCAACGAACACACCACCAACCCCACTGGCGCACTGTTCACGAGGCGGTCGGGAGGACCGGCAGGCTGCGCCGCACCGCAGCCACATGAGGGTTGACGATCCCCGGCCCTGCACCGGTGGCGCGATGGCCGGCTCCGCCGGACCGGCATCCTCAACCTCGCCCTGGACGCTGCTCGACTCCGTGGCCGGGGACCATTGACGCAAAGCCCCAGTTCGACACGGATTCAGGATCATGCTCGGTGCGGACTTCACCGACAGCAAGCGGGAAGACCCACTGACACCCTGGGGCGAATCCCCGTTCGCCGCGATGCCACCCCGGTGGGAAGTTGCCGGTACCGAATGGCCCTGTCGCGACTGTCGTGATGCCACCAGAAAAGGAGCGTGATGCCGCGGATACGCGCAGGTGGGGTGGTCTCATGCCGTACACTGATGCCGCGCGTTCTGCACGTGCCGTCGCGTGTTCCCAGCCATCCCTCGAGCCGGATGACGCGGGGTGCGGCAGCGATCATGAAACCCCATTTTTTCGGACATTTCGGATATTTTTCCGTACTGGGGGTTTGTCACTCCCGGTTTCTGCGGGGTCGGTGCCGATAATTTGCGCTTACGCACCGACTCCCCCGAATCCCGAGGTGAGCGCATTGTCGATGGTGGTCAGTTGGAGTGGCCGGCGAGTTCGAAAGCGCGCCGCAGATACGCCCTGCCCACCGAGTCGGGATTCTCGAAGCAGCTGACGAATCCGCCCGTGATCCAGTGGTCGTTGCGGGCGATGAGAGTCAGTGCACGTACACAGTCCTCGGGTGTGGCGGTGGAGGCGTCCCCGATCTCCCATTCGACAGGCGCGAAGTGCAGGATCAGCCCTGCGCGCCGGAGAAGCCAACGCAGGTCGGCGATGACGGGACTGTCCACGGAGTGCGGCCACTCCATGACTCCCGGGCTTTCCTCGCGGCTGACGATCTCGTGCAGCGGCCCGTCGTGGGTTTCGATGCGGTTCAGCAGCACGCTCAGCTGGTGCCAGTCCGCGGGGGTGACCTGGTCGAATGCGGCGCGGAACGCCGCGTCGTCGTCCTCGTCCACGAACTGCCAGTCGTTCTCGACTCGAGTACTGGGGACGACGGTGACGTGCTTGCCGAAAGGAACACCGACGGTGGCGTTTCCATTGGAGTGGACCGTGAGGGTGTAGCCCCGCAGATCGGTGCGGTGGTCGTGGTCGTCCTCGGTGGGGTCGAGGGTGGCGGTCCCGGCGATCAGGGTATAGGTGTCGAGGTACTGGACCGGCCGTGCCATGCCTGCCGTCCACGGCGTTCCCGGGTTCGGGGTGCCGATCAGGTGCTTCCACTGTTGGGAGAGGCGGCCGGTGAACGCGACCCGTCCCGCGTCGGGGCCTTCGGTCAGTCGCTGCCATCCGGTGATGTCGAAGGCTGTGACGACCTCGTTCTTGTAGATGCCCAGGATGGAGTCGGCGTAGGTATCGAGGCTGTGGTCGCTGATCTGGGCCCAGTTGCCGAGGGTGATGTCGGCGGCGTCGGCCTGACCGTCGGTGACGGCGGGCCAGGAGGATGCGAGGTTGACGAGGATCATGAGACCTCCAGAGATGAGAGGGTGTGTGAATCCGGTGGGTTCCCGGACCGCCCACACTCCGAGTGCGGTGTGGGCGGTCCGGGGTTCGGATCGCTGCGAAGGCAGGCTGCGTGCTGGTGGGAGTGGAGATCACTCCGCGACGAGTGCTCGAATCTGGCTCAGAAGTCCGGCTGCCTCGCCGTCCACGGCCTCGCGGAGCGTGTTGTCTTCGTCCGTGCCGGGGTTGTGCGCGGCTTCGATGACCTTCCCCAGTGCCGATGTCGCGTCGTAGACCCGTACTCGCGCATGTTGCGACGTGGGCAGGTCCTCGGGGCGGAAAGGCACGTGGCCGAGTCCTCGTCGGCGGAGGGATTCGCTGATCTCGCCGTTGATTCTTTCAGTGAGTCGTCCGGCGCCCTGCGCCTCTCGAAGCTGCCAGGCCTGCACGGTGATGACGCCGCCGTTGTCGGCGACTTCTTGCTGGAGGTCGTCAAACGTCTTGCTGGTCATGCGGGCGCAACCTTTCCTCGCGGGGACCGCAATCCCCACTTACTTGAGCAGTATGGTTAGACCATATCCAAGACTACACGTTCGTGTCAATAAAACCTATAATGAAAAATGTCAGGAGACTTTTTTCTTTGACCCCGAGGCTGGGATGGCAGGTCCGAGCGGGCGGGGTCGGATCGCGTGCACTGCCCGAAGCTCGGCAGCCGGTGGACCATTCCATAAACGAACGTTTTTGAAACGCGATCGGACGCGTGCACCGCCAATCGATCGACTTCTGAAACTGACAGACACGATCGAGTGCCGGACCGTTTCGGGGTGTGCTGTTTGGGGATCGGTCCGCGCGTTCCGAGCCGGCGGAACGGGCCGGTTCGGAACGCGAGGGGCCGATGCTGCATGGCAAGTTAGCGATAGGTGGCCGCATTCCGATGGATGGAGCGGTGTGGGCTACCAGCTCGCATCGGGCGTCTCGCTACCACGCGCAGGTACGGGTCCCAGTCTCGTTCCGCCGCGAGGGTGTAACGCACTCCTATCGAGGACTCACGGCATGGAGGCGACATCGAGGACCATCCCCGACTGCTCGGGACGATTCGTGTAGCCGAGTTCGGTGAGATGCTCGTTCGCGACAGTCGCCGTGATGGTCTCCGCCCCGAGGTCCGCGAGCATGTGCGTGATGCGATGGGCGAGTTGAGCAGCCACTGTCTCCGGGGTGCCGGGCACGGTTTCGAGCACGTCCACGTGGGCGGTGGCCTGGCCCGACCAGCGCGCCGCGGCATGCCCGACATACGGGCGCCCGACCGCGTTGTTCACCTTGGCCTGGATCCACACCGCGAGTACACCCGTGTTCTTCCATTCGAGCGGCCGGTCGATGTCGAGGCCCTCGCGAGCAAGCCACACCCCGCAGCGTTCGTGCAGCGCGACCTCGCTGACCCAATATTCTGGGTGGACCGGGGTAGAAGGCGGAGCCGAGATGTGGATGGTGTCGCCGTCGCGGCGTCGGGTACCGCGCACCAGCAGACCTGTACACAGTTCCTCTTGCCATCCTGAGATCATGGTGCCGGCGACGGCGGCGGGGGTGTGCCAGGGCGGACCGGCAAGCTCGTCGCCTGTCTGGGGTGGATGCATGGTCACAACGAAGGTGTTCGGATTGCGGGCCCACTTGAAGTACACCACCACGTGGTCGAGTTCGACGTGTAGTCGGACCGGGCGGAACTGCGTGGCGATCCTGCCGCGGACCCGGATACCGTTGCGCAGTGCGCGCACCGTCTCGGCCGCGGTGTCGGTGAGCCGGTCGAGGGGCACACCGGTGACCTCCAGGCGCCAGCCGCCGTCGGGTTCGGTGTCGGGATGGCGGATTCCTGCGGTCGGGGCGTACGGGCCGACCCGGGCGATGTGTTCTTGCAGTGCCCTCGATTCGGGATCCGGATCGAGTTTGCGGGCGTCGATGACTTTGAGCCACACCCGGTTCCAGGCGGTGTTGTCCGGGGCCAGCACCGGTGTGCCGTCCGAGGCGACGAACACCACGAACAGTGGCTGGGTGTAGATCAGGTTGGTGCGCATGCGCCGGTCCACATCGGTCCGGCGGATCATTTGGTACGCATAATCCGACCACTGTCGGCCGAGCACCGCACGCGCCCACGCTTCCGGTTCGACGGCCGGGTACTCGTGGACCAGATCGGAGCCCGCTGCCCGACGGTCGGGATACTTATCGGGATAGCCCTGCACATGGATCCGCACACACACCGGCCTCATCTCCGCAGGGAATGATCCCAGCTCGTCGGCGTCCTGATAGCTGTAGCTCACCTGGATCCGCAGGTGTGGCGTCGTCAACGACGGACCCTCGACAGGATGAGTGTCGAGCAGCACCGACTGGTGATATGGGGGCTCTCCGGTGGCGGCGAGGCCGCGGAGCAGATCACGGTAGACCGCGATGGGTTCTGCGAACCGCGTGGTGAGCAGTTCGATCATGTCGGTCATGGCGGCACGGTCGGGGGCGCCACCGGACTCAGCAGGCGGAGTCATTCTTTCGACGAAGTGTCAGCATGGCGCCAACGATATCCCATCGTGCGACACACCCCTGGACTCGAACGAGTGGATGTGTCCGCGCTCGGGGACACGCGGGCTTCTCCATCTCTTCCCTAGAGGACATCCCCTGCGATTTTGTTCGTCGACACGAATCAAGCGTGGAGACGAGTCTGGTCTGTGCTGCTCAACCATCGGTCACCCATACCGTGTGGCCGATCAACTCTGGTCGGAGTCTGGTCGTCACCGTGCTGGGTTGAGTTCGACTGACACGCTGGCACTCATCCGTCGTTCCTTCCCGTGCCTTGCTCGTGGAGCCACACCCGTGCCTCGGCATACGCTTCCAGGGTGGACTCGCCGATCGTCGAAGTCGCAGTGTGAAACTCGATCCGCACACCGTGTGCAGCGAGAAGTTCGTCCGTCCACAAATCCCGTATCCGCGGGTCGATTCCACTCAAATGAAGCTGTCCTCCCACATCATCGAGGCGACGTGCGTAGTCGGCAACGACAGTGAAGAACGTGGCGCTGACCGTGGTTCTACCGCGTAGTCGGAGAATCACCACCGGTGAGACCGCTGCGCTGGGATCTGGAAGTTGCACCTGGAGCGTGCGCGCGCCCGCGTAGAACAGGCTGCCGTACACGTCCAGCACCACGACATCTCGGTCCGCCAGCTGCCCAGGCGCGTCGAGTTCGACGAGCCTGTTCCCGTCCACCTTCAATTGGACCACCCGCAGGTCCATGGCTTCCTGGTTGAGTTGCAGTACCAGTGACAGTGCGACACCGATTCCCACAGCGGTAGTCACCGGGAGCAGCAGTGTCGCAGCCAAGGTCGTGACAAAGACCACCCGTGAGGTATAGCCACTGCTCCAGATCGCTGCTGCCCTCGACGGTGCGAGCGAACCGGCAGCCGCGGCGATCAGCACAGCGGCCAGTGTCGGCATCGGCACCTTCGCAACCAGCCCCGCGAACGCTACGAGCAGGACAAGTAACCACACTCCCGACCAGATCGAAGCCCAACTGGTCCTGGCACCCGCGCTGCGGTTGAGAGCCGTCTGCCCCACCGAGCCGCCGACAGGCATGCCGTGGACCAGGGAAGCGGCGATGTTGCCGACGCCCTGAGCGGCGAAATCACGGTTCGCGTCGGACCGCGGGCCGTCCGGGTTCGGTGCTGCCTCGGCAACCCCGGCGCCTTGCACCAGCACGATGATCGCGACAGCGAACGCCCCGCCGATCAGTGAGGGACTCAGCACGGTGAGGTCGGGAGGGCCCGGCACCGGCATCCCGGGCGGGATCGTACCCACCTCGGCGACGCGGCTGACCGAACCCCAGCCGAAGATCACCACTATCGCCGTCGGCAGAACCAGGGCCGCCAGCGAGGCATACAGTCGCAGACGCGACCGGGCCAAGCCCTCTGCCAGGAGAAGAGCGACGGTCCCGACCAGGAAGGACCGCCAATCGATTTCCCCGGGATGGGTGAGCACGTACACCGTTTTCGCTACCGCGGTCTGTCCCGCGGCGTCGACCCCGACCAGCGTGGGGATCTGGCCGAGCACGATGTTCGCTGCCACACCGATCAGAAAACCGGTCATCACCGAATGCGAAACGAACCGCGTGTAGCGGCCGAGCCGCAGCAGTGCCGCCATCGCCATGACCGCACCTGTAATCAATGTCAGCAGTACCAGCGCCGCGGTGCGGTCCTCGGCGGCGACATCGGCCAGCGCCGATCCCGCCGCCAACGCGGACGCACTGGTCGTGGTGATCACCATCAGCCGGGTGCTGGTGGACAGCCCACCGACTACCCGTCCTGCCATGCTCGCGTACAGCCCGTGGACGGGACTGACCCCGGCAAGTACGCCCGCAGCCATGCCGTCCGGCACGCTCCCGATCGCCCCGGGAAGACCCGCGACTACATCCGCTCGGGTCATGCGCTCGCTGGGAAGCAGGGCACGCATGCAGTGAAGCCGGTTCCTCATCTCATACTGCTGTCCATGCGAGGGGCTCGGCCCGTTGGTGGGGTCGGTGCGGCGGCGCACACCGCGCTCCGGAGAGGGTTCTCGTCATCATCGACGTCACCGCCAGGAATCAGGCCGAGTTCGTCCGGGGCGAGGTGTTCACGCGGGACGAACTTTGATGTCGAGTTTGTCCGCGAAAAGGCGGCGTTGGATCAGCCAGCCCGCCGTACCGAGCGCAATCCATGCTGCCGTTGACACGATCTGCTGCCATCCCGGATTCGGGTCGTGGAGGAAGCCGAGTGGGTCGGCCGTTCGACCGAGGCCGTTGAGTATCATGCTCGCACCCCCGATCGATGTGAGCCACAGCAACGCTCGTGCGCGGTACTTGTCGGCGATGAACGCGGCCGCGACCGCCACCGCGACGATGATGATGGCGCTCACTGCCCAGTCGTTGTCGCCGGCTTGCAGGATGTCGGCGGCGCGGGCGCCGGCCATCGCGCCTGTGAGACCACCGATGAAGTAAGCGGAGAACTTGAAGATCAACGTGGTAACGACCCACGCGGTGACCGCTCCGACGAGTGCGAACAACAGCAGTACCGACGCCGAGGCGTTGAAGAGATCAGCGATCAACCAGCCGAGTCCGAACCCTGCTGCGAGCACGGCCAGGTGCAACGAACGAATCCCGTAGAAGCAGAGCAATGCACCCACGAGCAGCACAACGATCCCGCTCACGTGACCTCCTCGATCGGGAGACTGATTGTCCTCGTAGGAACCGATGTCGGAGACGCGATGTACCGCGGCCGGACGCCACCGGTTCTGTTTCCGGTGGGTGCGGATCCGTCCGGGCCGTTTGTACAGGACGGCGTGTCCCACTACGGACTGTCCCGGTCATGGTGTGACGATCGCGAAGGCCGGATCGGAAGCGTCCAGATATCCGACCAGGTCGGCGTTCGTGACCGCCCTCGGGTCGAGCGCCGCGATAAACCCGCGCGTGGCGTCGTCGACGTCCTGGTGATCGGCACAGGGGAGTGTGAGCTCGGGCTCTGCTCTGCTGCCGACCACGCTGGTTACGCCCTCACTGGGGTTGGACATCGAACCCCTTCCTCGCGAGTTCACCGCCTATGGTCGGGTTGTCGACCGCCCGGCGATCGTGCAGTCGAGACGGCACAGGCGATTGTCGGCATCGTCACCTCGGTGTCTCGGGCGAGCATCTCATCGGCGGAACGCTCAGACATCACCCGTGTTGGATGAAAATCTGTCCGTGGACAAGCCTGCATCCGGCGGAGTTCACGCGGTGCCGACACCGATCGGTGTCGACGCCGCGGTTTCGGTCGAGAAGCGAAGAGGGTCGTGAGAGCGCCTCCATCGAGGCGCTGCTTCTGCACGATCACCTCGCCGCACCCGGAATCGGTCGAGGACGCTGGTGAAGGTGGATTAGGTTTCTTCTACGTCGTCGAGTGCGTGGTTCACTGTCGGATACACCGGAAGCTGTCGGTCCGATCCGGTTCGGTTCAGCACGTCACGGACTTGTCCGATGTCGTGGGCGATGCGTAGTTCGATTCCGCGACGGTCCAGTCCGTCGGCGAGTTGGGAGAGCATCTGTGCGGCGGTCACATCGATGAAAGGGGAGGTCTGCGCGTCGAGCACCACCATCCGGACATCGTGGTCGGTCATCTTCTCGATAGTGCTTTTGGCGTAGTCGGCGTCCGCGAAGAACAGTCCTCCTTCGACACGGACGACGAGCACGTCCTTGCGGCCCGGGAGGTTCGGATGCCGGGCGGTGTCCACCCACAGTCCCTCATGCCGGGTCAGTCGTGCCACGTTCGGACGCGAGGCGCGATACAACAACAGCAGAACCGACACGACCACTCCGATGATCAAGCCCGGCAGTGTGTCGAAGACCAGTACCCCGACCAGTGCGGCGAGCGCGGCAGCGAAGTCGGCTCGTGCGGCCCGCCCGTAGATGCGTCCCAGTCGTTCGGTCCAGATCTGGTACAGCCGCCGCAATCCGGCGAAGTCGATGAGTTCGACGACTGCGGCGATCACTACGGCGGCGAGCGTCGCCTCCGGCAGTTTTTCGAACAGTCCGGTCAGGAACAGCAGGGTCACGATCGTCAGCACCGCCACGATGAGTCCGCTGAGCTGGGTTTTCGCTCCGGCACCGCCATTGACTGCGGTTTTCGACAGACTGCCGTTGACCACCATCCCGGAACAGAGGCCCGCGCCGAGATTGGCAGCACCGAGCCCCCCGAGTTCTCGGTTGGCGTTCACGTCGTAGCCGGCTTTGGCCGCGTAGGTCTTTGCGGCACCCAGCCCTTCAGCGAATCCGATGAACAGCACGCCCGCGGCCGGCCCCAGCAGATCGATGAAGTCACCGATGCCGACCTCGGGTACCCCGATCCGGGGCAGGCCCGCATTGATGTGTCCGACGATGCTCACCCCGCGCTCGTCCAATCCGAACACAGCGACGGCCACCACTCCTGCGAGCACTGCCAGCAACGATCCTGGTACGAGCGGGATCCAGTGTTTCACCGCCAGGACGAGAATCAGGCTTGCGACACCGATGACGAAGGTGAGCCACTGGATGTCGCCGAGCGCGCGCAGCAGCGTCCACAGTTGTTCGAAGAAGTTGCCGCTGCCCTTGTCGACGCCGAGCAGTGTCGGAAGCTGGCCGACGAGGATGGTCAGTGCCAATCCGACGATGAATCCTTTGAGCACAGGTTCGGAGATGAATGCGGCGACGAAGCCGAATTTGACGATTCCGGCGAGTAGCCCGAGCACACCCGCGACGAGCGCAAGCCCGGCGGACAATGCGATGTACCGTCCCGGATCGGCTCCCGCGAGTGGCGCGATGATCGCGGCCGACAGTGCGGCGGTGGCGGACATGGGACCGACCACCAGATGCCGTGAGCTTCCGACCGCCGCGTACAGGATCAGGGCGGGAATTGCGGCGTACAGGCCGGTCACCGGGGGAACCCCGGCGATGGAGGCGTACGCGAGGGCTTCGGGTACCAGAATCGCCCACACTGTCAGCCCGGCGAGGACGTCCGCGCGCAGCCAGCGCGTGCGATAACCATGTAGGGAAGGGAACAGGGGCAGAGTGGTCACGGCTGTGCTCCCCTCGCGTCGGTCTCGGTCCGTTTCGGTGTCCTCCTGGTCGGTCTCACAGTCCGCCGAGGCCTTTGCCGATGACGACCGACCCCATGATCAGCAGAATCAACGCCATCACCTGGTGGTTGTTCGCTTGGAGCCATGTCTTGACCGCGTCGAGGGAAGGTTGTATCCGTTCACGCGCGAGCGCGTAGCCCACGACGGGAACCAGAACGGTCGACGCGGCGAGGACGGTGAACACTATGACGGCACCCATAGGCCCAGCACCGTCGAGACCGGCTGTGCCGATGGTAATTCCGGCGGAGACGCACAGCAGCAGATTCTTCGGGTTCACACCGGAGAGCAGCATCCCGAGGCCGGTGGCCCGCAAGAAGGTGAATTCGTCGATCGCCTTCATCCAACCGGGCACCTCGGTGTCGGTGCGACGTCGCCATTGAGCGATCGCCAACACCACGAGCGCCGTGCCCAGCACGATTTTCGTCCACGACGCTGCCGGGGAACCGTTGTCGGCGCCGTTGCTGTCGATGGTTCCTGACGCGAGCACCACGAGTCCGGTTACCACGACGATGCCCATCACCCAGCCCACACCGAATCCGGTGCTGGTCGATCCCGCGTGTGTCGACAACAGCATCAGGATCGTCGCCACGATGGGGATCGGCGAGATTGCGACACCTACTGCCAGTGGCAGGAGATCGCCGATGACAGCTCCCATGTGTTTTCCTCACTTGTCCTCGTCGGCGGTGTCAGTGGTGTCGGCGGACCCGCCGGGGGCTCGGCGGTCGTCCTCGTCGACGGTGAACGGGTCGGTGGTGGCGGTGGCTTGGTTGCGCATGTCGCTGACGAGGACGTTGGCCCACCGTGTCGCGGGATCGATGTCCAGGAGCATCGATTTGGCCAGCAGGGTCAGTGGGATGGCCAGGATCGCCCCGAGCGGGCCGAGCACCCACGACCAGAACACCAGCGCCAGGAACGTCATCGTCACGGTGATGCCGACGGCGTCACCGACGAACTTCGGCTGGATGATCGATTGGATGACGAAGTTGATCACGCTGTAGAGAACGATCACCCACAGCATCAGCACCGGCCCGCCGTCGAGCAGCGCCAGCAATGCCGGTGGAATCAAACCGATGACGAAGCCGATGTTGGGGATGTAGTTGGTGATGAACGACAACACCGCCCATGCCAGCGGCAGCGGGACACCGAGCAACCACAGCACTCCACCGTCGAGCACCGCTACGATCAACCCGAAGATTGTCGACACCGTCAGATACCGGCGGGTGCCATCGGTGAACGTGGCCAGGGCGTACCGGATGTCGGGGCGCAGTTGTCCGATGATGACGAGTTTGCGGCCGATGTGCATTCCGTCGAATGCCATGAACAGCAACAACGCCAGGACGAAGACCAGATTCGATGTCGTCGACAGCACCCCTGCCAGTGCTGATTCGAGCAGCGTCACCGCGTGCCTGAGGTCGATCTCGCCCAGCAGGTTCGCGATTTGGAAGTCGTCGACACCGGCGCCGGACAGTGTGGAGCGGACACCGCCGAGGAGATCGTCGAAGCTGTCGGCGTACTGGGGCAACATCGACGCGAGTTGGGCGGCGGTGACGATCAGAGCGCAGACCAGTCCGAGCAGAAATGTGTAGACAGCGACGATGGCGGCCACCATCCCCGCCCAGGGCGGCAACCCTCTGCGTTCGACTCGGGCCTGGATGGGATGCATCGAGATGGTCAGCATCAACGCGAGAAAGACCGGTCCGATGATGCCGGCGAGAGCTTTGATTCCCACCACCGCGGCGACGGCGGCGGCTGCGGCGAGCAGGACGATCAGGCCCCTGGGGATCGACCAGGCGATTCGCGTGGGGGGTTCGGATACCGCCTGCGAGCGGGGCAGAGGCGAAGTTCCCTCGGTTGCGCTCACCGTGATACTCCCCTCGCCACCGGTCGTATCGACCCCGGTCCGCTGAGTCGAAACTAACCGGAACGGTTCGGGGGAGCGTCATCCGTGGAGGGTGAACATCGAATTGGAGGATCTCTCCCACCGCTTCTCGGGGAGAGAATTGTCGGTGCGGCGGATACTGCAACAGTCGGTGCGGACGGCGATGCCGGGACGCCGGTGGAGGGAGGCGCCATGGTGTCACCGATTCGTCCGCCGTTCCCGGGTGAACCCGCTGCGAGACGGCTCCTGCGCGTGCTGATCTCACATCCGGCGGGTCGGGTGATCGAACGGATCGCGGTGGGTCTGGCGCGGATCGAACTGGTCGATCGCTCCATGACATTGGCTGGGCAGATGTTCACCTCGGTACTGCCTGTTCTGATCGCGATGAGCGCACTGGTCGACGGTGCGGTGCTCGGCAGAATCCTGCAGGATCGATTCTCGATCGACGCGGCGATCGTGCAGGTCGAGGATCTGCAGATGACATCGCAGACCGCGGCTTTCGGGGTGTTCGGTGCACTCATGGTGGTTATCAGCGGTACGTCGTTCACCCGCGCTCTGGGGCGCATGTACGGACGAATATGGAATGTCCGAAGCTTGGAGCTTATGCAGGGATGGCGCTGGTTCGCCGTCCTGTTCACCGTGGCCGCATCGATTGTGGTCGTCGGGGCGATCCAGTCCTCGGGCATGGTGTTGCCGATTGTGATCGGTCAATGGTGTGTGTGGGCCTGTACCTGGACGTGGTGCCCTCGGCTGTTGACCGTGCGGGCGGTGCCCGCACCCGTCCTGTGGGCCACCGGTGCCGTGACTGCGACGTTGCTCAGCGTGGTGGACAGCGCCAGTCGGATCGTCATGCCCCGCGCAGTTGCCTCGTCCGCCGACCATTTCGGTGTGCTCGGCGTCGTCTTCGCAGGTGTCGGTTGGTTGTTTGCGGTCGCTGTCGTTCTGGTCGCCTCACCTGTCATCGCCGATGCAGTAATGCGTGTTCCTGCGGTTCCTGCCGGCAGCGACGCTGCGCTGGACCCGGCCGCATCCGACGACTCTTCCGGGAGGTCCTGAATGCTCGAAGCCCTTGTGCCTGGAACACAACGCCGCAGCCTCGCCGAACTCGACGAGCGTCTGGATCTGTCGGTCGGTGACCGCCAGGCCAAGCGATCCGCGTTCTGGACGATGCTCGCCCTCTCGGCGATCATTGCCGTAGCGGGCGTGGTCAGCGACTCGACCGCCACCGTGATCGGGGCGATGATCGTGGCTCCCTTGTCCACGCCGATCCTCGGGGTGGGTTTGGGTATCGCGGTCGGGCGGGGTCCGCTGATCACACGCAGCCTCGCCCGAATCGTCGCCGGTATCGTTCTGGTCGTCGTTCTCGGTGTGATCTTCGCTCAGATACTTCCCAATCCCGGTAATGTGCTGGCCAATTCACAGGTTCTCGGTCGAACGTCGCCGACGTTGATGGATCTGACCGCGGCGTTGGCCACGGGCCTGGTGGGAGCAATCGCGGTGACACGCCGCGATGTCGGGGACGTGTTGCCGGGTGTGGCCATCGCGATCTCACTGGTTCCTCCCCTTGCCGTGGTCGGCGTCTGTTTGGGCTCGGGAGCGCCGGCACTTGCCCTCGGTGCATTCGTTCTGTTCACATCCAACGTCGTCGCTCTGATCATCACCGCCACAGTGGTTCTCGTCATGGCAGGCTATTCCCGTGAAACGCAGGCAGTCGCGTCCCGGTGGCGGCGGGCGTATGCGGTGCTGGCGGTCGCGCTGGCCGTCGTCGCGGTGCCGATGGTCGTCAACTCTTTGGCCTCCTTGTGGGCCCGGCAGATCTCGGCCCAGGCACAGCAGTGGCTCGAGCAGACGCCCGGGGCGGAGGTCACGGACGTGCACTGGCACGGCACCACCGTGATCGTCTCGGTCCTGGGTCCGGCCGAGTTGCCTGCCCTGGACGAGCTCGACGTCGCGGTCGATGCGATCGTCCCGTGGGATCCGGACTTGCAGGTCGTTCACACCGTCGGCACACACATCGAACGGATCGAATCGAAGTGACACGCGAGCGGTTCACCGGGACGGCGGCACTGCCCGCCTGGCCGCCGACGCTACACCGGCCAGCAGAGAGTAGATCGCGATGCCGGTGATGAAATAAAGAAGGCCGCTGGCAATCTTCGAGGCAAGGGTCGCCTCGACGGTGAACGGCCACAAGGCCGCTGCGACCGTCGCCAGGATGCAGATCCAGCCGAAGAAGCTCAGCGCCCGAGGGGTCGTGAGAATCAACAGGTGGAGTAGTGCAGTAGCCAACACAGCCGAGACGACGCCGTACCCGATGACCGTGGTGAGCTGCGAACGCCCGAACTCGACCACCGAGGTGAGAACCGGGATGTCCAGCACATCACGCACGATCAGAAATCCGACCGCTGCGGTCAGCGACGCCACCAGGGCAGTGGCACCACCACCCGCCCACAGTCGTTTCGCATCGACCGTGTACCGACTCGACCGGCCGGGAATGTTCGCGGTCACCACAGTCTCCTGTCATTGATGCCCATGCACCACAGACGCGTCGGGTGCACACCGGTGTCCGCGCGCTATCTCGTCCATAGGGACTGGCGGTGATTCATTCGGAGAACACTTCACGCAGCCGGGCTTCCTGCTCGTGAGACAAATTCGTGGAGATCAGTTCCCCGCTCTGACCAGCGAACGCTTCGTGGACCCGGTCCACGGTCGCATCGGAGGTGAGCACGAACAACGCGGACGTGCCAGGGGTGATCTTGTCACGGACACCCTTGATGAAATCATCGTCGATGCCTACGTCGGCGAGTGATCCGGACAGCGCACCGACTCCCGCCCCGATAGCTGCCCCCAGCAACGGAACGAAGAACAACAGCCCGAACAACAGACCCCAAAATGTTCCACCCAACGCCCCGGCACCGGTGAGATCGCTCAGTTGGCGGGTCCGCGGTTTCTTCGCGTCGGCCGGCCAGCGGACAGTGGCAGCATCGTGAACGGTGATGAGTTGCTGTTTCTGCAGGTCTTCGAGTGTGGTCAGTGCCGTGTCGGCTCCGCTGTCGGTCGGGAACTTCCACACCGTCAGTGTCGCTGCCATGTCTTCGGTCCTTTCCTCGGCGGGCCGGGAACGGTGACGTTCCGGGTACGTGTCCCGCGCTGTCGTCCGTACCGAACCTAGGAACAGCGCCGACCGGCGCGCATCATGCTTAGCGGGTGAAGTGGGTGCCGGTGTCCACCCATCTGCCGCAGCGACGGGTCGGTTTCATCCGCTGTGGATGAGGCGCGCATCGGGGGGCGCGGAGGACAGTAGCCTCATCCGTGAATCCCGCATCCCGAACGTAGGAGCCTGGGAGGCCGATCATGAGCGTTGGGGCGTCCTACCAGTTCGTCGTCGACGGCGTGCTCTCCGCACGGGTGATTGCGGCCTTTCCCGAACTGCGCGCACAGGTCGACGAAAAACACGGAATGACAACATTGTTCGGGACGATGAATGACCCGACGACCATGCGGACCATCATGTCCCGGATCGATGATCTCGGGTTGACGCTGCTCGAAATGCGCCGATCGCCACAGTGATCTTATCCGCCGGCCAGCCGGGGCGCCCGGCGGCTGTGGCCGGGCACCCCGAATGATTCATCGAACCGGTCTCAGGTGAAATCGGGCGACCACGTCGCCACCGCCCAGATCACCAGGATGTCGAGGGCGATGACCAGGACCGCCCACCACGGGTAGTACGGAAGCCACAGGAAGTTCGCGACGATGGACACGGCAGCCAGGACGATCGCGACGGCTCGCGCCCACGTGGCGGCCGCGAACAACCCGATCGCGGTAGCCACCACCAGAATGCCGATGAGCAGGTGAATCCATCCCCATCCGGTGATGTCGAACGAGTAGAGGTATTCCGGCCCGACGACGAACAGATCGTCGTTCGCGAGCGCCGAGATGCCTTGCAGGATCGACAGAATGCCGGCCGCAGCGAGTAGCGCTCCGGCAGCAATGGTCGTCGCGCCGGCGAATCCGTTGCGCACGGGATGCCGATCGGACATCGACGAAGTCGAGGTGCTCATGGACTGTTCCTTTCGGGGGAGCATGTCGTGTCACCGATCATGCGGCTCGCTCTACGGTGATGTCCTCGCCCGGAGAGGGTGAACTTTGCCTCTCGTGGACCGTTCGTCCTGACAATGGAGCGCCGGCCCACTGCACAATTCACGTTTTCCCGTTGTGTGAGCCTTGCCGATAGTAGGGTTTTTCCGAAGGCCGTTCGGTACCTGCCGTACGGGGGGAATCCAGAATGTCCGATGCCCGACCCAGCGAGGCCGTACACACCGACCGCGACCCGGCCAGGTCGTGGCTGCCGACCTCACCGGTGCCGATACAACGGCACCGTGCTGTCACTGACACACTGAACCGAGCGGTTCGCAGCTCGTCCACCACCGCCGTGTTGGTATGCGCTCCGGCGGGCACCGGCAAGACCGTCGTCGTGAGCGATTGGATCACACGAGACATCGCCACGTCCGACTCGACTGTTCCGGCGTGGGTTCGAGTTTCGGATCGCACCAACACCGCCGCGACCTTCTGGGTGACGGTGCGCACCGCCATCGACTACGCCGTCGAGCGATCCGGCACCGCGGGTCCGGTCCCAGTTGTGCCGATACATCCCGACCATCCGCGGGCGCTCGCGGCAGATCTGGCCCGTCGCCCTTATCCGATCATTCTGATCATCGATGACGCGCACCTGCTCCATGATCCGATCGTCCTGACGGAGCTGACGGCCTTCATTGATACGCTCGCGCACTTTCCGCATGTGACGGTCGTCTTTCTGGCGCGGGGGGAGCCGTCCTTGCCCTGGCACGAGTGGGCTGCAGCGGGAATCGTCTCTCGTATCGGATGGGAACAACTCGCTCTCGACGAGCACCAGGTCCGGGTGGTTCTGGCCGAGCACGACAGTCACCTCGACGATGCCGATGTCTCGGCACTGATCGCATTGACCGACGGATGGGCAGCGCTCGTGCGGATCGCAGCGATCCACCTGCACACCCGAACGGATCGCCGCGGGGTCATCGCCGATCTCGCCCGCTCCCCGCACCCGATATCCGACCAGCTCATCGGTGACCTGCTGACCGCTCTTCCGCAGCATCTTCTCGATTTCCTCCTGTCGACCTGCATCGTCGACGCACCGACCGTCGAACTGTGCGAACACCTCACCGACACGTCTGCCAGCGACGCCCTCGAGTTCCTCGAACGATCCGCGTTTCCCCTGCTCCACACCGTCGAACCCGGTACCGGGACGATCACCCGTCGCTACCACCCGATGCTCGTTGCCCACCTGCGAGCCGAACTGCACCGCACCGACCCCATTCGCGAAGTCCAGCTGCACTCCCTGGCGGCCCGGTGGTACCTCTCGACCGGCGCACCGGTCGACGCGCTCGCTCACCTCGTTGCCGCAGACGACACCGTCGCAGCACTCGACCTGGCTCGACACCATGGCATCTCCGTCGTGTTGGCAGGTGACACCGACACGTTTTTCCTCCATCTGGACGCGCTCGGTCTGTCCACCATCCGGACGGTACGTCTGCTGCACGCGCTCGACGCCCTGGAGCAGGGATCCCCGTCCTCGGCACGAGCATTTCTCGATACCCTCGCTCCCGCAGGGCACAGTGACAACGGACGCATCGACACACGGCTCGAGGCGGCCGTGGACACGGCCGCCGCTCTGGCAGAGGGGAAGTGCGCCTCCCCGGCCTCTGTGAACGAACTGAGCAACCGCGCTTCCACCGGCTGCCTGTGTCTCGACAGCTACGCCCGGACCGTACATGCAGCCGCACTGCTGTCGACCCGACCCATCGCCGCAGCGACGCTGCTGGACGAGGCGGCAGCACTGGCAAACATCGCCGGGGATCCCCGGCTGCAACTACGGTCGACCATACTGTCGGCGTGGTTGCACAGATCGACCGGTGACCTTGCGCGAATGCACGCGTGCGCAACGGCGGCACTGAAGGTCGCCGAACAGCACGACCATCTCGACTCACCGGATGCGCAACACGCCGTCATGTTGATCGTGCTGGCACACTATCTGCGCGCGGAACCGCTCGATCCGACCGGCATCGCCGGACGGTATCTGGCTACTGCCGGTTCTGCAGAATCGGGGGTGCTCGGTCCCTACGTGCGTTTCGTATTCGACCTGCACGCGTTGTCGGCCAGCAATGTGTCACCGGCCAGGGTGGCAGCGGCCGTGAGCAACGCTGCGGCAGTGTGTACTGGTCCCTTCGGTTCCACGACAACCGACCTGCTGCCCTACCTCGCAGGAACCCTCCTGTCCCTCGGGCGCCGGAACGAAGCGACCCATTTGCACCGGCACATGGTGGATACCCGCGGACACACCGTCGACTCGACAGTGCTCGCGGCGATGATCGAGTACGCCCGCGGACATCACCACGCAACCCGACAGATGCTCGCAGACCTGATCGACGACGAATCGTCGACCCCGCTGCGCAGCGTCCGCGTCCACCTTCTCGACGCACTCGCCGCCCAGCGGCTACACCATTCCGAGGCGATGCGGACGTCGGTGCACCGTGCCCTCGAACTGGCCGAGCCCCACGGTCTTGCTCGTCCGTTCCTCGACCTCGCCGCAGATTGCGCCGAGCTGCTGACGGTGCTCGCACACGACATCGACTCCTCGTACCGGTTCACCGGCACCCTCCGCCGGACCCTCGCCGGCAGCACGGCACCGTCCGTACCTGCCATCACGGCGGCCGAACAGGTAATACTGGTCCACCTTCCCTCCGGCCGCACCGCCGAAGAGATCGGGCACGAACTGCAGGTGTCGGTCAACACCGTCAAGACACACATCCGCAATCTCTATCGCAAGTTCGGGGTCAGGACGCGCGGCGAAGCGATCTCGGCGGCCATCCGGTGCGGTCTGCTCTGAACCACAGGCGGGGTGGATGCATCGATGGATAGACGAGGGTCAATGCCGCCAGAAGGGTGAAGTAACTGCGCAGCACCCGGAAGACGAGATACGCCGGGATGTATTTGACCGAACTCGGCCGCCACAGCAGACAGACCAGGATCGTCACGAACATGGACATCCCCAACAGTGTCGCCACCACAGGTTGCCAGCGCATCGTGCTGAACGTGGCATGGAAGAACATCTCCGCCAGGAACGCGAACAGAAGCAGCGGCCCGAGCATGGCACGACGGGCAGCGTTGACCAGTTGGAAGGGAAGAACGAACGTCCCGGTCATCGAGCGCCGATCGAACAGCATCTCCCGATTACGAGCAGCAAGGTGGTAGATGCTGCGAAACCACCGTGTGCGCTGTTCCCGCAGGTGCGCATACGAGGCGGGTGTCTCGCTGTGATAAACCGCCGCGGGGTCGGAAATGCAACGGAATCCCGCCGCCGTCAGACGAATACAGATGTCGGTGTCCTCACCGTTCATGCCCTGCACCATGCCCCCGACCGCGACGACCGGCTCACGTCGGTACACAGTGAACATGCCGGGGACACCGAGCACACCCAGGTATCCGTCGAGCGAGACCTGGAAGAATCCGTGCCGCATATACACCTCGACGAGCCGGACCTTGTCGATCCAGGTCGTCTCTTGCCGGGGCAGCGGTAGACCGCCGACCGACCCGACGGCCGGGTCGACGAAGTGGGTCATCGCCGTCGTCAGAGAGCCGGGTCCGATGACAGTGTCCGCGTCGATGCGCACGATGAAGTCCTCGACAATGTGATCGATTCCGAGGTTCAACGCGATCGCCTTACCCGGGATCGGACACTCGAGCACCACACCGGTGAGGTGAACACAGCCGTCGATCGCCTCCTGAGCGATGAGGTGCGTGGTGTCGGTGGAGGCGTTGTTCACCACGTAGATACGGATGTCTCCCGGATAACCGGCTGCTGCCTCATCGACCGACAGGATCGTCGCGGCGATGCTGTGGGCCTCGTTGTGGGCCGGGACGAGAACCGCCAGCGCAGGCCCGAATCCGGCGCCGGCCTCGCGCGATCGCCGCAGCCTGCGCACTCCGAACCACGCCGTGGACAACGCGAACAACTGTTGGACGAGAAACACACCCGCACCCAGACCCCCGAGTACCGCCCAGTCCTTGAGGGTGTCGACCATCTCGATGAGCACCTGGACGAGCAGCACCGTCACCAGAATCGATGCTGCCAGGCACCCGAACCAGATAGCAAGCTCCCGCACCGGCGTACCCGCGCTCGTCGGCATCGGGACCCGCCGGGGTAGGTGCGCCTGTCGCAACAAAGTGTGCGGAAACAACGCCAGTGCGGCCAGACCGGACGCCATCTGCAGCCCGAATGTCGAGATCGACACCAGCCCGCAGTCGTGGAGTATCCAGGCGCCGGCGTCCGTCACGACGCAGAACACGACGAACTTGCCGAGCAGAGCACCTGCGATGAACAGTCGGCGCCACCGATTCGAGTACGCGAAAACGGCGTAGGTCACGAAGAACACTACGAGGAACATGCGCAACGGGAAGACGACGTCCCCGCGCTCTCGAGAGGTCAGGACGAGATCGCGGGAAAGCGCGTCGATCCCGGTGTGCATCAGATACGTCCGAACACACATGACGATGATGGCGAGCGCGGCGAAGGTGACGAGAAAACCGTTGGCCGCGCTCGCCGGCCGGTCGACTGCGTACCCGGCCGGGGCACTGTCGACCGACCGGAAGTGATCGGCGATCGCCTCGGTGCGGAAGTCCGCCGTGCCGGTCATCGGGGGATGTTCTCGCGTGGCGGCGTCCTGGACGGGACGGTGCCGTCGGCGCGAACTTCGAAACTTCCCTGCGAGGTGACCACCAGAGCCGTCTCGGTCCCGAAGTCCGGCAGCGCAATCTCGCCGGTATCCCCCGCATACCGGATGACGAGTCCGGGCGCAGCTGCGATGTTGGTGGCGGTCTCCACCACCAGCCCGGTGTCGAACGACGAGATATCGAGGCGGCCGGCCGTTTCCGAGACGATGCGCCCGTCCGCGAGACGCATTCGCGGCGCCACGGCAGGACTGTCCCCGACCAGGATGAACGGTTGCTCGGCGTCGGGGGGTGTATTCCAGAGAAAATCCGGAACGTACTCGGCCGGGGTGAATGCGGTGAGGACACCGACGACGGAGTTCAGTTGCTCGACGGCATTGTCGTCGGTGGCTCCGGTCATGTGAACGGCGAATCCGGGCGCCAGCTGCCGAGGGAGCGCCGTGAATCCGGTACCGGGAGCGTTGCCGAGCACCAAGGCCGAGTCCGCCCGTAGCTGCGTCGGGTAGCTCGTCACCCGCACATCACAGCCGCCGAGGTCGCGATCGCGTTGCACTGTGAACGTCAACGAGTTCTCCACGACCTGATCCGCCGCCGCCAGTGGAACGGTCACCGTGCCGGCCGTGTCGTTCAACTTCCGGCTGTCGACAAGTTTCCCGCCAAGGCGGGTGTTGAGGATCCAGGTCAAGTCCTGCGGCGAGGCGGGCAACGCCACGGACACGCGCACGGCCTCCGGGATGCGGCCGTCGGGCAGGTCGGCAAGTGAGTACGCCACCTGCCAGCTCCGGGTCTCGGTGATGGAACCGACCGACATGTCCGCACCCAGCGATTCCAATGGCACCTCGTTGCCCTGCTCAGGTGTCGTGCCTACCGCTCGGGGGTCGGTACCGGACGTATCGGCAGTGGCGACCGTCGGCTGGGTCAGAAAAGTCGACAGGACCGCTCCGTCCGCAGTGAGCACGCCCAGCACCGGATCGTTGTCGATCCGGCCGACGATGGCGTTTCCGTCCGCGCCGGTATCGGACGTCCACCCCGCCGCTGCGTCCAGTGCATCTGCGGGACCGACGAGGATCGTGTTGCGACGATCGTTCTCGGGCACGGACTCGGCATACCTCACCTCCTGCCCGGCCCGCGTCAACGCCATCCCCAGTTGGGCCGCCGTGGTGCGCCACTGGACCCCGCGGTCGACAAGGACGATCGTGACCTGGCGATCCCAGGACGCCACCGCATCGCGCACCGTGTGCACCGGCTCGACGAGGGCCGCTTCGAGCACACTCGTCGGGTCGAGATGGATCTGAAGCCCGGCGGAATGATCGGGGGTGCAGGACTGGTCGTGCCGGGTGCCCTCGGCGTGGACCCGAACCCGGACGCGACCGTCCTCGGCCACCTGGTGCGGGACGTCGACGACGAGATCGAGGGGCACCTCCCCGGTGGGCAGGCGGTTTTCGAGCACCTGTTGTCCGTCCATACTCACCGACAGGAACACCGTCGTGTCCTCCGCGACCTGCGTGGTGCCCGTCAGATGCAGGCGGGTTTCGTCACGACCGGAGTCGGCGGGCAGGGTCACCAGGAAGCTGGTCGAGGGTGCATCGTCGGTAAGCCACACCCCGTCGACATGTCCGGATCCGGCGAGGGTCTTGGTGAAGTGGCGTTCGGGCGGAACGTCGAGCGGCACGTCGTCTGCAGCGTCGGTGAACCAGGATGGGCGGACGATGACGAACGCCAACAGAAGGGCCAGAGCGAGACCGAGGCTCCACCAGGCCGCGCGCGGTACCACGCGGCCGTGCTCACCGCGGAAGTACTGGGGGTCCGGACGGCCCGGGGATGGCTGTTTCTGCTCGTCCGCACCGTCGCTCATTTTGTGCTCCTCGGCGACGGTCGAGGTTCTTCCTCCCGCCTCGTGGCCGCAGCCCTGCGTGTCTCGTTCCAGTAGGAGGTGCAGGGAACCCGACCGGTGTCGATGCGATCGGCGTACTTCTGGGCGATATCGACCGATTCCTCGAGCAGACCGGTCTCCAGTCGTGTCGGGTTCAAGCCCAGCCCGAGCAGGTGATCGTTGCGGGCGCTCAACAGGTTCTTGTCCGCCTCGGCTCTCGGGTTGGCCACCCGTTCAATGCTCGCTCCTGTGATCGAGGACACCAGATCGGCCAGATCCGATATCCGGTGGGTCTCGGTGATCTGGTTCATCACCCGGACCCGACCCGAGACACGGGATCCGGATTCGATTGCCAATCGGATGCACCGCACGGTGTCGCGGATGTTGATGAACGCGCGCGTTTGGCCGCCGGTCCCGTGGACGGTCAATGGGTAGCCGATCGCCGACTGGGCAAGGAACCGGTTCAGGACCGTTCCGTAGTCGCCGTCGTAGTCGAACCGGTTGATCAGGCGGACATCGAGTGCGGTCTCCTCGGTCTGGGTCCCCCAGACGATCCCCTGATGCAAGTCCGTGATCCGCAGACCGTCATTGCGGGCGTAGAACTGGAACAACAACTGATCCAGCGACTTCGTCAGGTGGTAGACGCTTCCCGGCTGTGTGGGATAAAGGATCTCCCGGCTGTGCGAGTTGCCGTCACGATCGGGATAGGTAACGGTCAAATATCCCTCGGGCAGATCCACTGGCGCCGACTCGTAGCCGTACACACCCATCGTCCCCAGATGCACGAGGTGAGTGTCGACCCCGACCTGCACCACCGCCGCCAACACATTGTGCGTACCGGTGAGATTGTTGTCGATCGTGTACCGCTTGTGCTGCGGCGATTTCATCGAGTACGGCGCTGCCCGCTGCTCCGCAAAATGCACAATCGCATCGGGACGTTCGGCGGCGAGGAGCTCGACGAGCTCATCATAGTTACGCGCGACATCGAGATCGATCATTGCGATCCGACGTCCCGTTACCTCTGCCCAGGCCTCGATCCGCTCGCTCAGCGACCGGATCGGCGTCAACGACCGGACACCGAGTTCCTCGTCGATCCGTCGCCGGACCCCGTTGTCGACGATCGTGACGTGGTGACCGCAGGCCGACAGGTGCAGCGCGCTCGGCCAGCCGCAGAATCCGTCACCACCGAGCACCAGGATCCGCATGCGTGGATCACCTTCCTGACGATGCTGCACCGAGGGGCGCGCTCTCCAGCACGGTCACGGGGTGACGATGGCGAAGTCCGGGTCGGGATCATCGAGATAGCTCACCAGCGTCGCGAACGCACCCTCCATCCCCTCGGGGACGATGGTGCCGTCCGCCACGAGCGGGGCGGGATCGGCGCCACCGAGCAGCACCGCGATCAGAGCCGGTCGGGTCAGCATGATGGTGGCGTCCGGCGCCGGCAACGACCCGTCGGCATCGAAATGCACCAGCAGACCGTTGCGCAACTGGCAACGGTGGACGACGTTCTCGTCGGTGAATCTCCAGTCGATCGTCAGCGACGCCGACCACGCACGTGGACCGTCCACACGCAGGGCGATCGCGTCGAAGATCTGCTTGATGGTGAGGGCACCGACGATGTCCGGTGCGGCGGTGACGGTCGGTGTGCCGACCGCGCCGTGGCGCAGTTCATATGCGCCCATGAGGAAGAAGTTCCGCCAGGTGCCGTTCTCCGAACCGTAGCCGAGTTGCTCGAGGGTGTCTGCCTGAAGCGCTGTGGCCTCCGTATTGGTGGGGTCGGCGAAGATCACATAGTTCAGCACCTGCGCCACCCAGCGGAAATCTCCTTCTGTGAAGGATCTGCGTGCCTTCTCGAGGATTCGGTCGGTGCCGCCCATGAACTCCACGTGTCGCTTGGCTGATTCGACAGGGGTGTGCTCCCACAAGTGCGCGGGGTTGCCGTCGAACCAGCCCATGTACCGCTGGTAGATCGCTTTGACGTTGTGGCTGACGCTGCCGTAGTAGCCGTGCGTGTGCCACACGTTCTCGAGCGCCGGTGGCAGTTCGATCGCCTCGGCGATCTCGATGCCGGTGGCGCCCTTGTTGAGTGCCCGCAGTGTCTGATCGTGCAGATAGCCGTACAGGTCGCGTTGGATAGACAGGAACTCGGTCAGCCGCTCGGTGTCCCAGGTCGGCCAGTGATGCGAGGCGAACAAGACATCGGAGCGGGATGCGAACCGGTTGATCGACTCGGTCAGATACTGCGACCACACGTGCGGGTCGCGCACCAGCGCACCGCGCAGCGTCAACAGATTGTGCAGGGTATGGGTGGCGTTCTCCGCCATGCACAGTGCGCGCAGCTGGGGGAAGTAGAAGTTCATCTCCGCCGGCGCCTCGGTGCCGGGGGTCATCTGGAACTCCAGGGTGATTCCGTCGACGGTTTCCGTCTGCCCGGTGTGATCGATGTCGATCGTCGGGGAGATCAGCGTCGGCGTTCCCGTCGATGTCGTCGGTCCCAGTCCGGCACCGACCGCGCCCTGCGGGCCTCGCGGTAGGGCCGCGCCGTACATATAGGCGGCGCGCCGGGCCATCGCCGTGCCCGCATAGACGTTTTCGGCGACGGCGTGTTCGACGAATCCGGTCGGCGCCAGGATCGGGCATCGGCCGGCCGCAACGTCCTCGGTCGTCGTGACGCCTTTGACACCACCGAAGTGGTCGATGTGGCAATGGGTGTAGATCACCCCCGTGACCGGGCGGTCGCCCCGATGGGCTCGATACAGGGCCAGACCCGCAGCCGCCGTTTCTTCGGAGATCAGCGGATCGATGACGATCACCCCGGTATCGCCCTCGACGAGGGTCATGTTCGACAGGTCCAGTCCACGTACCTGGTAGATGCGGTCGGTGACCTCGAACAGCCCCTGCCGAGCGCACAACCGCGACTGTCGCCACAGACTCGGATTGACCGTCGGCGGGCAGTCCTCCTCCAGAAAGGCGTACGACTCGCTGTCCCACACGATGTCCCCAGCCGCGCTTTTCACGACCGCAGGTTCGAGAGCAGCAACGAACCCCCGCTCGGCATCGGCGAAGTCTTGGACGTCGGAGAACGGCAGCGACTGCGCCTGCTGGCTGCCAGAAGCGATAACGGTGGTGTCGTCCGATGAGTCGGGCATAGCGATCCTTCCGCGTGACCGAAGAGCCTGGCCAGCAGGCTCGTCATCAGGATGACGAAACCCACCCGCTCCCGCCTCATCCTCTACGGATGAATTCCCCGGCGACTCGCACTATTACAGGCTGATCAATCGCCGCTGTAGACGCATCACCGCTGGCCCACGCACTTCAGAGGTCTGCTGCAGATATGAAATCGAAAAGTTGGTATCCGAAGGCGGGAACCTTACAGAGATGTCCTGTGCCCTTCGATCTGAGGTACGAATGGGTCGCTGACCAGCAATGCCTCAACAATGTGGCGAAGCAACGCCGTGGCGTTCCTGCCACATTGTTGAGGCAAGGAGATGTCGATCCTGCGGGCTTGTCGGCGAGAGCGTGCAGGTAGAACGAGTGTCTGCCTCAACTTGGTGGCAGAATCCCTGTGTTTGCCTCAGGTGCTGTGGCAACGCCTCAGGTCTGATGGCACAGGACAAGAGCTGATGTAGGTTCTCGCCGGACGTATCAGTAGGACGGTCCTTGGAGCTGCGGGTTTCCAAGTTCGTGTTAGTCCGGGTTTCTCACGATCTTGTCGGAATCCTCAGAAATTCCGGTCCCGTCTTACTGCCCGTTCCAGAAGGACCTCACGTGTTCGCGGGGTCGTCCGCTCGACAACGTAATCAGCTCGGTCCTGTCTGCCGACAGCAGTTTCTAATGGCCCATCACGGCGTGTGCGCTGCGATGCTGGACGATACGCGGCGGCGCGTACGGTGCCGGCCAGATCTGCAGCTTGTATCGCTCGACCACCTCGTCGACGACGAGATCCCACGCCAGGTCGCGCCCTGCGACATAGGCGCGGACCCGATAGGTTCCGGCACCGGCCGACAGCACCGTGTCCGGAAAACCCTCGACGGGTTCCTCCGCTCCGGTGAGCACCGTGGCGATATCCGAGTAGGTCTGCAGCGAGGCTTCCTCGATATCTTCCCATGCTCTGTCGACGAGATCGGGAGCATCACCGAGAACCTCGACCTGCAGGTCGAGTGGTCCCATGGACATCCCCGTATAGACATAGACCATCCCGGTGTCGGCAGCGAGCAGACCGAAACCTGGCTCGGGCAACGGAGGAAGTTCTTCCCAGGCCCGATCGTCCGCGTCTTTCACACAGAACATTCGGTCGACGCTGGCTCTGCCGGTGTACAACATCGTGCCTGTTTCCTTCTGCAACCGGAGCAGTCGATCGGCAGAGGACCGACCGTACGTCCCGGTGGTCCGTGCCCCTCGCGCATCATAGGAAAGGCCGGCTGATGGCCGAGGTGATGCGGCGTGAAGCAACTGGGGTCGCATCGTCCGATTGCGCTGATCGGTGGCGTTCGAAGTTCGCTTCAGGCCCGGCGTGACCACGGTTGGTGGCCCGAGCAGAACATCCCGGAATAGTGCCGATGATGGGTGGCTGCGGACTTTCCGTACTGGCAGACCCCGGATCATCCGCCACGGGTCCGCCGCAGTGAGGGTCGTCGCGGCAAGAACATCCGAGTCCTGCACGTACCTGACCTCAACTTCGCTGGTCAGGGACACTTTCCCAGTGTCCGACCAGCTGCGAGGCCGCACGAAGATGTCAGCAGGTAAGCCGCATGTAAATGTCAGCACGATGAGCAGGATCAATTGGTTGTTCCTGTGGGTAGTGATCGGCAATTAAGTCGCTCTACGAAGAGCGGGACGATCTTGACCAATCAGGTCTTCCCACCGGCAGGCACGTGGTCAAATCAGCAACGTTGACCGTCGGTGTGCCCGACACCGGGGGTGCGCCACGAGTTCTGGAAGGCCGAGACGTTGGTCGACGCGAGCACACATGCGCTGCGCCGAGCCGCGGTGGATCGCTTGGTGCAACTGGCCGACCAGAAGTCGCTGTCGCGAGCACATGTCCACATGGTTGCGCAGACGTTGGGGGTCGCCGATCGCACGGTGTGGCGATGGGTGGCCGCACGTCGGCACGGACACACCCCCGCCTCTCGGGACCGGTTCCGGATTGACGACCAGCTGCGGGTGCGGCTGGCGTACTGGCGAGGCAACGCCGCCGCTCTGCACCGGGAGCTGGCCGCCGAAGCCGCCCGCGACGGCCGGCCCGCGCCGAGCATCTCGACGGTGCAGCGGGCCGTCGCGCGGGATCTGACCCCGGGCCAGCGAGCCGGATTGCGTCTGGGCGAGCGGGAACGGCGGAAGTTCGATGTGTTCCTGCAACGACCGGCCGCCTACCGAAACGAGGCATGGGAAGCCGACCACGTGCAAGCGCCGGTCCAGGTGGACGTGGACGGCCGGCTCGTCACACCGTGGGTGACCTGGTTCATCGACGCATGCCACGACGTGATCCTCGGGACCGCGGTGACGCCACAGACCCCGAGTCGCGAGAGCATCTTGGCTGCACTGCGGGTGGCGGTGCTACGTAGCGAGCCATACGGCCCCGCCGGTGGCCTGCCCGCGGCGGTGCGCATCGATCGGGGCAAGGACTTCCTGTCCCGCACCGTCACCGACGCGCTGGGCGCATTCGCGGTGCGGGTGGACGACCTACCCGCCTACGGTGCGCACCTGAAAGGGACGGTAGAGACCATCAACGGTGCGGCCGAAAAGATGCTGTTCGCGGTCCTTCCTCGCTACACCCACCGGCAGAAGCAGGTCAACGGCGTCGCGGTCGATCCGGACCAACCTGCTCTGTCGTTCGAAGCGTTCACCGTCGAGGTGCTGGAGTGGGTGCAGTGGTGGAACACCGAGCACACCATCACCGAACTCGAGGACCGGACGCCGCTGCAGTCCTGGGCCGACGACCCGACCCCGATCCACGACGCGGACGAGACCCGATTGTGGATGTTCACCCTCGAAGACGACCGCCGCAATCGCAAGATCACCACCAAGGGAATTGCGTTCGGCCGCAACAGGCACTACATCGCAGACTGGATGGTCGGGCGGGTCGGACTCAAGGTGCGGATCCGGTACATGCCGCACCATACCGACGAAATCGAGGTTTTCGACGCCGCCACCGGCGTGCATCTGGGCAGCGCGGTGCTCGCCGATGCCGCCTCGGCCGACACCCGGTCTCGGGTGCAGCAGGCGCGGGCCCGCCAGGCTCGTCGGGTGCGGACCGATCTGATGGCCGCCGAGAAAGCTCGTCGAGTCCGGTACGCGGCGGCGACGGTGCCCGAACCGGCGAAACGGCTCGATGCGATGACCGAGGCCGAAGCCGCCGCTGCCCTCGCCGAGGAAGACGATGTGGATATGGCTCGGTGGGCACGGCCGGATCTGATTTCGCTGGGGCCGCCCCCGGCGTCGTGGCGGCTGCCGGTCGACCTGAACCATGCGAATCTGCAGGATGACCGAGCGGAGGACCAGTAGTGAGTCGGGACCCACGCACTCGCGGCCCGGAGGTCGACGACGCCGCAGCCGATCATTTCCTCGGGCTGGTCGGGGCACATATCGTGGCCACCGACGCGCTGATGGCGACCCGCGACAACCTCGCCGACGTGATCGACGCAAAGGCGATGATGTGCGTACACGGCGATGCAGGCGTGGGAAAAACGTTCTCGGTCAACGCCTCGCTGCGCGAGCTTGCCCCGGACACGGTGTGCCGGGTGCAGTTCCGGGCGCGACCGACACCCCGGGACATTCGCTACACGCTGTTCGACGCGCTCGCGGTGGGCGGCACGCCACCGCCCAAGCCTATCGAGTTCGACCGGCTGCTCAAAGCTGTGCTATCCGAACAGTTCCGGGTACTGGTGTGTGATGAAGCGCAGTGGATGTCGCAGGAATGCTTCGAGTATTGGCGGCACCTATGGGATGACCGGCGCACCGATATCGCGATCGTGTTTGTCGGTGGCGGCGACTGCTACCAGGTGCTTTCCCGCGAACCGATGCTCTCCAGCAGAGTGTACGTGTGGCAGGAATTCCGGCGGATGACCCCTGCACAGGTCCTGAGGGTGATCCCGGCATTCCATACCGTCTGGGAGAACACCGACCCCGAGATCATCGGGTTCGCCGACACCCATGCCGGGCACGGCAACTTCCGGTCCTGGGCCAAGCTCACCGCGCACACCGTCCGTGCCTTGGCGCGTCTCGACCGGGACCGGGTCGACCAGGAAGTGCTGGGCTGGGTGTTCGCAAAGATGTCCGGACGCAGCAGCTGACCCGCCGTGATCGTCTACAGGCTACCGAAGGTGACGGTGCTGTTCGATCCCCTCGACGACGCCACTGTGACCGGCACGCTGCTCACCCGGCACAATCCGGCCGCAGGGGTGATCGTTGTGCATCCGACGCCGGGCCGGACCTCCGAAACCACGCTGGCGATGGACCTGATGGACGCGCTCGGCCACCCGACCGGACGTCTCGCCGACGAACGGATCGGCGGACTCGAAACGCTCTGGACGGCCGTCACTGCATGGTGCGACGGCGCCGCCATCACCCACCTGGTGGTACTGCGGGCGCACCTGTTGTCCACGCGTCAACACGAGCGCCTGCTCGTCCTGTGGCGCACCCTCGGCATGGATTTGGTTCTGGTGTGGCACACCGCGGGCTCCCCTGCGCGGCTCGCGCTCGACACTGTGCCACACCGGATCACCCATCGGCTCGCCGACGTCACCGACCATCTCACCGCCGCGGCGCCCACCGACCGGGCCGCAGCAGGTCTCGACCGGCGTCCGCTGCCACCGCTGCCGAACGTCGACGCCGGCAGCCTTCGAGCCGTGGTGTGCGAGCAACTGCCCCGCGCCGAGTCCGACCGAGTCACGGAACTCTACGACTATGGGCGTGCCACCGCGTGCCGATGGCTCGCCGACTGCGACACCCCAGAACTCGACCACCCTGCGCCGATCACGGGGGACGTCCCGGTGCAGCCCTCACCCCTGTCGGTGATGCTGACCGCGCTGGTGGCCGAGAGTCCGACCGAACTGCACACCCTGGTCCTGCTGCGCGGCGCACAGCACGGATTCACCCTGCACGGCTATCGACTCGCGCTGCCACAACAGCTTCCCCACATGGTCGGTCCTGGTCTGACCACCGGCCCGTTCACCGCCGAGACCGCGTCGCGAATCCGGGAACGGATCGCCCATCCGGTCCGCGCCGGGGCCCTGGCCACCGCCCTGCTCACCGGCGTCAGCTACGGCACCCTGGTCTCGATACCGATCACCGCACTCAGCGAAACCGCCGACGTCCTGCTCCTCGAATCCCATCGTCGAACCGAACCCGGCGCGCACGCCATCCCGCCCACGGCTCGGCCACTGCTGGCCGCCGCCCGCACCTTCCAGGCGCTGCGCGGTGCCGAACCCCACCATGCGCTACTCCGCGGCGGTCTCGGCGGCACAGGCCATTTCCTCCGGGAGTCCGCCGCGGTCTGCAAGCTGACGCTCCCAGCGCGCCATCGGTGGGACACGCAGTGGCTGTCCATGGCCACCGCGTATCCGTACGACCGCTCCTGAGGCGCCTACTGACATTCCGTGCGGTCTGCCGCTGACATCGAGTGACGTATCGCCAGGTCGACCCGCTGACAAGTTCGTGCGGCCTCTCAGCATCTCCAGGGGGTGACGAACAATTGACATCCCCACAAGAAACGATCGAACGTGGGCCGAGAGGACAGAGAGGACCATCGCACTCCCACCCTCGACGGGGGCGGCTGTCTCGGCACGCATCAGCGGTCATGTAGGTCGGGATGACGTGATGGTGAATGTGAGAGGTCGATTCTCGAGGCATTCCTGCAGGACTTGCTGCTAAATCCCTGTTGCCTCCACACCTACACCGGCGACATGACGGCCCGCCGTCAATACAGGATCACTGGTCGGAGCCTGACGCGGCGCTCACCGAGCACTGTGACCGAACCGGACAGCGTCGCCGGCCCGGCATCCCCGTATCGGCACCAGTTGCCCCGCGTGATCGGGTCTTCGCATCACGGATGCCATCGTCGCCCCTACGAGACTATCCGGTATCGATGCGCGACCCCACTGTGTGCACGACCTGAAGATCGGGGTCCCACGGGATGATGGCATCGACAGCAGAGTGCAGCTCATCGATCGGCGGAAGGTCGATCGGACCGAGCACAGTGACAGTAACAGTCGTTCCATGCCAGGCGACGTCGGTCACGTAGGCACCCGGGACATCCGCGAGCCAGCGTTGGCCTGCTCGAGAGATCTGTTGTGCCCACAGCGAGGACAGCGTATTGAGCACCATCGGAACCGTGACAATCAGCAACACTGTCGCCAGCGTGACGTACACGCTGCGTCGTCGGGTGACATTCCTTCCGTAGCCGACTACGACGAGCACGACCGTCACGGTGATGACGAGAGCGAGAACATTCGACAAGAACAAGACAAACGCTCCCAGCGCCAATGCTGGCGCACCAGAGCCCAGGCATACGCCCACCACAGCGAGCGGAGGAACAAGCGAGATTGCGATGGCGACGCCGGGTAGGACGTCACCGACATCGCGCCGCGTCACCGCGACCGCACCGACCAGACCTGTCGCCAGCGCAGCAGCGAGGTCGGATAAGTCAGGTGAGGTCCGGCCGAGGACCTGGGAGTTGGTCAACACATCGGTGGGATTGGGAAGCAACTGGGCGAACACCAGACCCGTGGCAACCACAAGCACGACACCGAGGGCCACAACCGCGAGACTGTGTCCGATCAAGCCCACTCGTCCTGTCGCGATTCCCAACCCCACGCCGAGAATCGGTGTCGACAAAGGGGCGACGATCATCGCTCCGATCACCGTCGCGGTGGAGTCGCCGGCCACGCCGGCGACCGAAATCACCCCCGACAGCGCCAGCATGATCCAGAACGCGGACCGTTTGGCGTCCCTGTCTCCCGCCGTCAAGTCCAGGCGCTCGTCGAGTTCAGTCGAGGTGCGCCGCTGGGACTCGGGAACCAGCATGTGGATCGGCCCCTTCTACGTCGGTGGGAAGCCGCGATCGTGCCTGTGCGGGTCTTCCCAGGGTTCATGAAGCACCGGGCCGCTCAGCGTTCGTTGGGTGAGGGACCCACGTATGCCTGCAGCAGCGGGCACGATGAGTGATCTGCAGATCGGCGCGGTCACCGAGCCTGTCGCACACGACAGGTCGAGCGGAGTGTGCCATCGGCCAGGATACAAATTCCCGTCCGAGTCCACCTCGCTCGGGTCCGCGTCAATCGCATCGCCAAGACATCGGCGACCGTCGGTCGCCGAGTTCGGCCCCTCGGTGTCAGTTCTTGTTCGGTCGTTTCACACTATTGACGCGAGGTCGCGACCCGGACAATGTCTGCCGGGTCGATGAGATGGGAATGATCGTCGTCCCCTACATCGATCTGCACCACCTCGATGCGGCCATTGAATTTGCTCGAGCCGGCGTAGTCGTGGCTCACCGGCATACCGAAATCGTCTCCTATGTCGGTGGTCTCGTCCGCGGAGAAAATCATCGGTTGGGTCCTGTCGATGCGGCCGGTGCCGACGCTGCGCCCGTCGATGTAGACGGTGACGTCTGCGCCCTTCGCGAGTCCACCGCCGTCATAGGCGACGTGTGCGCGGATCTGGTGTGCGCCTTCCGGGAGTTCTTCAGTTGCGGCGACGATAAATTCCTGCATGCCGAGCAGGTTGTAGACGAATTTCGCGTAGCCTTCGCGCACATAGAGAGCCCAGCCGCCGAAACGTCCACCCTGCGCGATCACCACCCCGTTGGTGCGGCCCTGCTTCGGGGCCTCGATCGCGGCGGTCACGGAGAACGACCGGTTCTTGATATCGATCACGCTGTGCTCGCTGAGCCGCTTCATCCCGGGAAAGAGCACCTGCCTGCTGCCCGTCACCAATTGGGGCCTGCCTGCGATGGTCGGATTGAGTCGTTCGAATCTGCGGTCGTCGATGGGGAGCACGTTGTATTTCACGGCCTCGATCAACCACAGACGTTGTAGCGACGCCAGCAGTTCGGGTTTCTCGGCTGCGAGATCGTGGGACTGCGACCAGTCGGTGGTGCCGTCGTAGAGTTCCCAGACATCGTCGTCGAGTGCCGGAAGCTCTTCGTTCGGCAGCCACGGTGTGCTGTGCCGGGTGACCGCGCTCCAGCCCTTGTAGTAGATCCCACGGTTGCCCGCCATCTCGAAATACTGCAGGTCGTGCCGCTCCGGCGCGTCGGGATCGTCGAAGGTGTACATCATGCTGGGGCCTTCGAGCGGGGATTGCTGCACTCCGTTGACGAAAGTCGGCTCCGGCAACCCGGCCGCCTCGAGCACAGTCGCCGCCACATCGATGACATGGGTGAACTGCGAACGCACCTCACCCTTGCTGCGAATTCCGGCGGGCCAGTGGACGATCGTGCCGTTGCGTGTGCCTCCCCAATGCGACGCGACCTGCTTGGTCCACTGGAACGGCGCGCACATCGCCCACGCCCACCCCACCGAATAGTGGTTGTAGGCCTCCGATGTTCCGAGTTTGTCTTTCATCGCTGCCATGAACTCGGGAGTTTCGATCGCGGCGAGTCCGTTGAAGTTCGCCATCTCGTTGAATGCCCCGTTGACGGTTCCTTCGGCGGAGGCGCCGTTGTCGCCGATGATGTAGTAGACGAGGGTGTTGTCGAGGGCGCCGAGAGACTCGATCGCGTCGACCACGCGACCGATGTGGAAATCGGTGTGCTCGAGGAAGCCGGCGTAGACCTCCATCTGGCGTTCGAGGACCGGTCTGAGTGCCTCGTCCATCTCGTCCCATGCCGGGATCGCATCCGGCCGTGCAGTCAGTTCCGTGTTCGGGGGTACGACACCGCGCTGCTTCTGCTCCGCGAGAATCGACTGGCGCTGCGCATCCCAGCCGTTGACGAACCGGCCGGCGTACTTGTCCGCCCACTCCGGGGGAACATGATGCGGAGCGTGTGTCGCGCCGGGAGCGAAATAGGCGAAGAACGGCTTGTCCGGGGCGAGTGATTTCTGGGTGCGAATCCAGTCGATCGCGTGATCGGCGAGGTCCTCGGTGAGGTGGTAGCCGTCCTCCGGACTTTTCTCCGGCTCGACTGGGACGAAACCGTCGTAGAGCGCGGGGTAGTACTGGTTGTTCTCGCCGCCGATGAAGCCGTAGAAGTGTTCGAAGCCGCCGCCGCCGGTGGGCCAGGCGTCGAACGGCCCGACGGGAGAGGTCTGCCACGGCGGAACCTCGTGGCACTTGCCGAACTGGGCGGTCGAGTAGCCGTTGAGTTTCAAGGTCATGGCCAACGGTGCCTTGGTGTTCGGTCGAAGTCCCGAGGACCCGGGTGCCGAGGTGGCGGTCTCGGTGATCATGCCCATTCCCACCGAGTGGTGGTTGCGGCCGCTGAGCAGCGCGGCGCGGGTCGGTGCGCATAGGGCGGTGGTGTGGAACCGGTTGTACGTGAGACCGTCGCGCTGCAGACGCTCCGCGGTCGGGTTGTGCACCGGACCGCCGAAGGCGCTGCTGGCCCCGAAACCCACGTCGTCGAGGAGGACCACCAGGATATTCGGTGCGTCCTCGGGCGGCAGCAGCGGTTCGATGGGTGGGAAGGCCGTGTCCGGGTCCTTCGCATCGTAGGTGATCAGTCCGAGGTGCTGCCTGTCGGGAATCGGAAGGACCTCACGTCTTTTCGTCATGGTGCGACACATCCCTTTCATCGAGTGGAGTGCTGGTGGGGCAAACGGTGACCGAACCCGCGATGCATTGCCGCCCAGCGGCATCCCTGTGTAAGTGACCGGACGACACCCCGCCGGTCCCGGACCCGCACCGGATCGTGGCTCGAGGTGCCCGCCGACCGTGCACGAGGACGCTGGCACCGGGATGCGGTGCTGCCGCGCTGACGACCGTGGCCACCGCACCTGAACCCACGGTCGCGGATCCGGGTACCCCCACCGTGCGTGCGCCGTTCCCGCAGCATCGGCGCGTCGGCACCGGCGACGCGGAGCCACCATCGCGAGGTCACGAATGCACCCAGCCTCGGAGGGCGAGCCATGACCGCTCACCCGCTGAGCACGTTCGCGAACCCATACGCGGTCCCTCCCTGGTCAGGGATGCACTTCGGCCCTACCCATCATCGAGGGATCGGTCACTTCAGCGGGCGATATTCGCGAGAATCAGGGTTTCCCAACCGGCGTGCTGCAGAGAAGCTGCAGTTCGGCTGTTCACAGAGCTTGGATCACTCATTTGATCCGTTCGGCACAGTGGACATCCACGTCGCCCCGCCTGCCTGGTTTGGAGACCACCGCAACTCTCACGAAGTAGCGGCAACTCTACAGGCGGCATCAAACCCGAGACAGTGCACCAGCCTGACCCTGCCGGATTGAGAAAGCCCTCGCTCAGGGTGCGGGGAACACTTTCGCCGAATGGGGACGACAGAGCTTCGGAGGAAGGAGATTCGGGTTCTCGTGCCTCCGGTGACATCGCCGTCTCCGGATAGTCGGCAGACCAACTTCGAGGGCGCTGAATCCGGTGGCCGCCGACGGCGACCAGATTCTGACCGCCCGGTCACCGGAACTCCCCGCGGGACGAGGTCCCGGTCCAGTGGGAGAGCACTCATGCCTGGGTACTGTCCGCTGTCGTTGGGGCAGGATTCGGGTCGCACGCACTCGCCCACCGACCTGCGACCAGCCGCAGCGGCCCTGCGCACCGCCGCCTCCGGCACCCTCGGCGCTGCCCGCGAGGCCCACGCGACCGCAGTGCGCGCAACCGAGCAGTACCACCGCGTCTGCGAAACCTTCGGCATCGAGCAGTCGCAGCAGTGTCGGCAGTGAGCGAGGGCAGTGCTGCGAGGGCGCCACGAACGCGTCCGGATGGTCGGCAAGATGGTTGTCGAGCTCATAGACAGCCGCCGGATGCCGCCATGCCTTGACCCGGTCGAGCAGATCGCGGGCCCCCTGCTCCGTCATCGTCGGCTGAGAAGCCGCGCAAGAATGTCAGCGGGTAAGCAGCATGGAGATGTCACCAACCGACGACATATACGTTCGACATCTCCCCAGCTCAACCACCGACCCCTGCCCCGGACGCTGCTGACATTCCGTGCGGCCTGCTGCTGACATTGAGTGACGTTTCGCCAGGTCGAACTGCTGGCAATTTCGTGCGGCCTCTCAGGAAAACGACACCGAATCGTAGAACCTACAGCTGAGTGTAGGTTCCCGCCGGAGGTGTCAGTAGTGCGGCGCACGGGCCTGCGGCTTTCCAATTTCGTGTCAGTCAGGGATTCTCACGATCTTGTCGGAATCCTCAGGCATCCCGGACGATGTTTCGGTCCTGTGCCCAAGCCGCGAGAACCGAATCGAAGAGTCTGCTGCCTCGAAGCCTGAGTTCTGACTCAATGCGGACGATCGAGAGTGAGCTGTCGTTCGTGGAAATCGAAATGTCTGACGGGATATCGGTACAGCTCACCAATGGTCATGTAATCGGTGAAGAACGGGTCCCAGCGCACCGGGAAGAACATTCCCCGTCCCAACGCCTGCTCCGATTCGCGTTGCAGTCGGCGGCTCAGCGCACCGATGACCCGGTCGGCTTTCGTGCCCATCCGGTTCCGGTCAAACACCAGGGCTGCAGCGCATGAACCGTAGTAATTCACCACGTCAAAAGGCCGCGTACCGGCATCGAGGACCTGGGCGAATCGACGCTCCACTCCGGCGGGCAGCCGGCTGACCATCCGCACCAAGGGCAGCAGCGCCGCCACCACCATGTACCCGAAGACCATGTGGAACAACAGTTGCTCGTTGGTCCACCGCGTCCCCGCCGATCGACTCCGCAACGAGGTGTCGGAAGCGTCGGCGAGGAGCCGGTGCAGATGCACACGGGTGCGTTCGAGCTCGCCGGCGATAGCGGCCCTGTCCACCCGCTCGGAATGGCCCATGATCCACCACCTGTCCAGGGAGCCGACGGCACTCGATGGCCGTCGATACCAGACTTCCCCCTCCCGGGCGGCCTCCACAACTGCCGGCCGAATTCAGTCTCATGTCGCGAATCGATATAGCGCCCCCGTCGACCCTCGGATGCCACGTCGGACGTACCTGCCGCAGTGGCGCGGCGCGGATCGCCGTGTCGTGACCGCCGGACGGCTGGCGTAACAGCAGCAGCGCGGGATGACGTGCGCCGCTCAGAGATCGAACAGCGAGAATTGGTCCTTCTGTGCTCGAGTCTCGGAGTCGGCGAGGTATCGGTCGGCCATGGCCCGGGCGACGGTTTCGTCGCAGCCGAGCTCGGCGGCGACTTCACTCCAGTCGTGTCCGTTGTGCTGGAGTTGCCACGCCAGCTGGTGCAACTGTTCGTCCATGTCCATCAGCGCCGCTCCCGCGGTCGTGTCGGCCGGAACCCGTTCGACGACGCGGGTTCTCATTGAGACAGATGGTAAACGCGGATGCGGGCATGCGGCGGCAGACATGCCGCCCACCGTCTCGAATCGGCGACGGATCGCACGAGAGATAGGTAAACCCGCCCCCGAGGGGACGGGCGGTGTGCCGTCCATGGTGTCACCGTTTCCGTGAACATCTATGGACGCAGCGCCGGTCAGGGACGGATAGGCAGTGCGCGGCGGGACCGGGCGGCGGCGACCACACGATCGGCGACCCGGCCGGCGTCGCGGCCGACACCCCGCAGCGACGCCGACGACAGGCTGCGCTGCCATTCGAGACCGACATACCCCAGCCCCAGATGAGTGGTGGAGAGACCCTGCCGGTGCCGGGGCCGGCCCGTCTCGTCGAGAGCGCCGAGACCGGTCAGATAGGGCAGGTGCGGGCGATAACCGGTACCCAACAGCACGGTGTCGGCGGTGGTGGCGGCGCCGTCGGGCCAGAACACCCGGCGGTCGTCGAGGCCGGTGAACAGCGGCCGCGGCTGCGGGTTGCCGCTGGCCAGGGCACGCCGGTAGCGGCCGGTATCGAGGACCTGCTGGGTCGGCGACGCAGGCAGCCACGGCCCCAAGGGGGCGCGGTCGACTCCGGTGACCGTGAGCCAGAAGTGCACATCACGGCCGAAGATCCGCTGCGGCAGGAACTTCGGCGGTCGGCGGCTGGCCAGAGTCACAGTAGCGACCTCGGCGAGTTCGGTGGCGATCTGCACCGCCGAGTTACCGGCACCGACCACCACCACGTTCTGGCCCGTGAGTGCAGCGGGGTCGCGGTAGTCGCCGGTGTGCAGCACCGTGCCGCCGAACGTGTCCAGCCCCGGCAGCGGTGGGATATTCGGGGACCCGAGATAGCCGGTGGCCGCGATCAGAATCGGCGCGGTGACACTGCCGCCGACAGCGGTGTGGGCGGTGTAGACGCCCCGCTCGCAGGTGACGGTCTCGACGCGGGAGCCGGTCACAATGTCGACGTCGAGTCCGGCGGCGTAGCGGCGCAGATACTCGATCACCTCGTCGCGCCGCGGATAGCGGTCCGGGGCGCCCGGAAACGCCAGGCCGGGCAGGGCACTGTATTTCGCCGGGGAGAACAGGGTCAGGCTGTCGTAGTAGTGCGGCCAGGCCCCGACCGGCTCGTCGCCGGCTTCGAGCAGCCCGGTGCGCAGGCCGCGAGCAGACAGAGCGTAGGCGGCGGCGAGGCCGGACTGGCCACCGCCGACGACGAGAGCGTCATAGTCGGTCATGGTGTTCCTTCGACAGTGTCGGTGGGGGTCAGCCGCGGCACGGACGCGATCGCCAGGAGTGCGGCGAGCGCGGCGACGACCGCGAGCACGAGGTAGGCGGTGGCGTAGCTGCCGGTCGCGCCGGCCAGGGCGGTTCCCGCCCACGGCGCCAACGCCATGACCAGGACGATCGGGGCGGACATCAGCCCGCCGAGGCGCCCGTAGTGGGTCGAGCCCCACCGGTCGGTGATGGCGGTGGCCTGGATCAAGGTGAACAATCCGCGCACCAGTCCCGCGCCGATCGCCGCGCCGATCAACGCCGCGGCCGTGGTCACCGCCCCGAGCAGCGCGGTGGTTGCCGCGGTGCCGGCCAGGATCACCACGATGCGGCTGCGGACGCTGGTACGGGCGACCAGGGTCGGATAGCCGAGGCGGCCGAGGACCTGTCCGGCGCCGCCGAGCCCGAGCGTCACCGCCGCCACCGACGGGGAGAAGCCCTGTTCGAGCAGCAACGGCACCAGATTGAAGACCCCGGCGAAGGCGGTGAACGCACCGAGAGCCAACGCGCCCACCAGTGCGAGGAACGCGGGGCTGCGGGCGATCTCCCGGTGCCCCAGGGCCGCGCCGTTCGCCGGTGGGGTCGCGGCGGGCCAGGATCCGCATAGTCCCCACCAGTGTCCGGGGATGGTGATCGCGGCGAGGATCGCCGCGAGGATCAGGTAGGTGGTGCGCCAGTCCGACTGCTGATCCACTGCGGAGGTCAACGGGGCGAAGATGGTGCTGGCCAGGCCCGCGGCGAGGGTCAGGATCATCAGGGCGTGCACGGAGCGGTCGCCGTACCAGCGGGTCAGCGCGGCGAACGCCGGTGGGTAGAGCACCGCGCCCATCGCGGTGCCGGCCAGCAGCCACCCGGCGTAGAACACCGGCAGCGTGGGGGCGAGCGCGATCAGGACCAGCGCGGGGACGGCGAGGACCGAGCCGGCGGTCATGATCGTGCGCGGTCCGACCCGGTCGAGGATGCGCCCGACCGGGATACCCGCGAGCGCGGTGGCGAGCTGACCGAGCGAGAACGCCGCGGTGATCGACGTGGGCGACCAGCCGGTATCGGCGGAGATCGAGACCGACAGGACCGGGAACGCGTAGTACAGGATGCCCCAGCTGGTGATCTCGGTCAGGCACAGCACCGCCAGCACCCGCCGCAGCCCGGCGCCGGTGAGAGCGCCGGGCTGCGGGCGGGTCGACGTGTCGGTCACCGGCGTTATCCGCCGGTGCGGGAGAGGGTGACCAACTGCGGCTCGGGCGCACCGCAGCACCCACCGGCCGCGGCCTCGGTGGCGGTGTCGGCGGCGGGGTCGTCGAACACTCCGGCGCCGCCGCACACCCCGGTCTCGGGCAGGGTCAGCTCGACGCGGGCGGCGGCATCGTGGTCGCCGGCCAGGGCGGCGGCGATGCTGCGGACCTGCTCGTAGCCGGTCATCGCCAGGAACGTCGGGGCCCGCCCGTAGCTCTTCATCCCGACCACATAGAAGCCGGGTTCGGGGTGGGTGAGCTCGGCGGCCCCGTGCGGGTAGACGGTGCCACAGGAGTGCACGTTCGGGTCGATCAGCGGGGCGAGTGCGGTCGGGGCCTGCAGCACCGGGTCGAGGTCGAGACGGATTTCCGAGAGCCACGACAGGTCCGGCCGGAAGCCGGTCGAGGCGATGACCTCGTCGACCGCCTCGAGGCGGGCGCCGGTATCGGACACCATGACGACCTGACCGTCGGTGGCGGGTTCGACGGCGGCGGTGCGGAACCCGGTGACCACGGTGAGCAGCCCGTCGTCGACGGCCTTCTTGGCGCGCAGTCCCAGGGCGCCGCGGGCGGGCAGCTGGTCGTCCTGGCCGCCGCCGAACGCGGCGCCGACCTCGCCGCGGCGCACCGCCCAGGTCAGGCGGGTGCCGGGGTCGGTGCGGGTGAGCTCTGCCAGCGCCACGATTGCGTTGAGTGCCGAGTGGCCGCTGCCGGCGATGACGGTGTGCCGTCCGGCGTAGCGGGTGCGCACCGCGTCGTCGTCCAGGTCGGGGACGCGGTAGGTGATCTTCTCGGCTGCGGCGCGTTCACCGAGGGCGGGCAGGCCTTCGCCGCCGAGCGGGTTGGGGGTGGCCCAGGTGCCGGAGGCGTCGAGGACGGCGCGGGCGAGCAGGCGGGTTTCGGTGCCGTCGCGGTGGCGGAGGTGCACCGACAGGGGTTCGGTGTCGCGGCCGGCGTCGACGATGCGGTCGCGGCCGCGGCGGGCGATGCCGACGACCTCGTGGTCGAGGCGGACTGCGTCGCCGAGGGCATCCGCCAGTGGGGTCAGGTACTGCCCGGTCCAGTCTTGGCCGGTGGGGTAGGCGTCGTCGTCGGGGGCGGTCCAGCCGGTGGTGTCGAGGAGGCGGCGGGCGGCGGGGTCGATCAGTTCGGCCCAGCGGGAGAAGGTGCGGACGTTGTGCCACTGTGCGACGGCGGCTCCGGCGAGGTTGCCGCGTTCGAGTACCAGCGGTTCGAGTCCGCGTTCGCGTAGGTGGGCGGCGGCGGACAGGCCGATCGGTCCGGCTCCGATGACGACGATGGGCAACTCGCTCATGACAGATCCTTTCATCGATGGGTATCGATCTAAGCTGCTGTCAGAGTATCGACGGGCATCGATGTATGCAACCATCGATGCCGATCGATATAGTGGGGGTATGACAGCACTCGGCCTACCGATCACGGTGACCCCCGGCGCGGAGGTGGACCTCGACGCCCTGAGCCCGCAGGACGCGGCCACCTACGCCGGATGGTTCGCCTGCCTGGCCGAACCCACGCGGGTGCGGCTGCTGCACCACGTCGCCGCCCATCCGTCCGGCATCACCGTCGGCGAGCTCGCCGACAGACTCGGAATCGGCCAGCCCACCATCTCCCATCACGTCCGCAAACTCGCCGACGTCGGCTTCGTCACCACCGGCAAACACGGCACCAGCACCGTGGTGCGGGTCAACCCGAGCTGCTGCAGCGACCTGCCCAGTGCCGCCGACGCGGTCATGGGGGTGCTCACCGCCCGCCCGTGCTGCCCCGAGGATGTCCCGGCCGACGTGGCCGTGCGCCCACTCGCAGGCGGTGACTGGGAGGCGGTGCGCCGCATCTACGCCGACGGCATCGCCACCGGCGCCGCGACGTTCACCACCGAGGTCCCCAGCCGCGACCACCTCGAGAGCCAGTGGTTGCCCGAGCATCGCTGGGTCGCCGAGATCGACGGTGAAGTGGTCGGCTGGGCAGCGTTGAGCCCGGTGTCGAACCGCGAGTGCTATCGCGGGGTGGCCGAGAATTCGGTGTATGTCGGCGACGGCATGCGCGGGCGCGGCGTCGGCAAGGCCCTGTTGCGCACCCAGGTCATCGCCGCCGATCAGGCCGGGTTGTGGACGCTGCAGACCTCGATTTTCCCGGAGAACCGGGCCAGCCTGGCGCTGCACCATTCGGCGGGTTTCCGCACCGTGGGGGTGCGCGAACGCATCGGCCGGCTCGACGGCATCTGGCGCGACACCGTGCTGCTCGAACGCCGCTCCGAGGCCGTTCCCGCCGCCGGGAACGAGTGAGAGCGAATCGGGTGGGGATGGACATCGAACTGCCGTACTTCGACGGCTGCCCGAACTGGGAGCTGATGCGCGACCGCCTCGCCGAGGCCCTGGCAGCGACCGGCAACGCCGGTACCCCGATCCGGCTGCGCCGTATCGAGACCCCGGAGGCCGCCGAGCGCGTCGCCTTCCCCGGATCCCCGACCATCCGCATCGACGGGACCGATCCGTTCGGCCCCACCGAGGGCGTCGGGTTGACGTGCCGCGTCTACCGCACCGCCGACGGGCACGGGGGTGTCCCGAGCACCGCCGATCTGATCACCGTGCTGCGGCAGGCCGAACACCGGTAGAGACCGGGTATCGGCTTGACCTTCGAGTCGACTCGAGGGTTCACCGTCGCGGAGTGAGCATGCTCCTCCGGGGTCAGTTCAGCGGATAGAGCATCTGGGCGGTCGCGGCGTAGGCGGTGTCGAAGTCGACGGCCAGCACTGCCTCGACCGGCCCGAGCACCGCGCGTGGCTCCCAAGCCTGGCCGGTGCGGCTACGCCACGCGGTGCCGGCGGTGTCGATACCCCACAACGAGCCATCCGGCGCCGCGGACAGCAACGCCAGCGGTGGGGCGTCCGGCACCACGGCGAAGGTGAGCCCGCCGTCGATGCTGTGCTGCAACCCGGCGGTAGTGGTCGCCCACACCCCGGCGTCGGTGACGGCGAGGGCGGCCGCGGCCACCGGGGCGCCCGCGGTCCAGCTGCTGCCGCCGTCGGTGGAGGTCAGCAATCCGGTGACGCCGTCGAAGCCGACCAGCAGCTCACCGTCGGTGGCCAAGGCGTGAAAATCCACCTCGCCGCTCAAGGATTTGGGTATCCAGGTGTGGCCGCCATCAGTGCTGTCGATCAGCCCCAGCGGATTCGGCGCCGAACTCGACGCCCCCGGATGCCCGGAGGCGAACAGACGGTCGGTGCCCGGCGCCCCGGTCAGTCCCATGAAGTCGTCGTCGGAGACGCCGACGCGGGTGGTGCGCCCGTTGTCGGCGATCTCGACGAGGCCGGTGTGGGTACCGGCCAGCACCACACCGCCGGAATCGAGGTGCAGACCGTGCAGATGATCGAGGGCCGGTTCCAACGCGACGCCGGGCACCTCCGAGACCGCCGCCGGCTCGGTGGTCGTGGTGGATTGTTCACCGGTCGCACAGCCGGCGAGCACAGCCACCGCAGCAACAGGCACCAGGACACGCGCCCACCGGCGCAGGGAAAAACTCGACATGAGAAGAAGGAACTCGTTTCGGATCGATCGGACGGCGGTTCAGGTACGAGCCAGACGGGTGGGGTCGAGGTCGAGGCGGCGCAACAGTTGGGCGTTGAGCGCCACGACGATGGTCGAGACGGACATGAGGATCGCGGCGACCGCGGGGGAGATCGCAACCCCGGCGAAGGCCAGCACCCCGGCGGCCAGTGGCACGGCGATGACGTTGTAGCCGGTGGCCCACACCAGGTTCTGCCACATCTTGCGGTAGCTGGCATGCGAGAGTGCGATGATCGACAGCACCGCCCGCGGATCGTTCGCCGCCAGCACGACCCCGGCGGATTCGATGGCCACATCGGTGCCGGCACCGATCGCGACACCGACATCGGCGCGGGCCAATGCGGGGGCGTCGTTGACCCCGTCCCCGACCATCGCGACCGTGTGCCCGCGATTCTGTAGTTCGGTGACCTTGGCGTCCTTGTGCTCGGGCAGCACCTCGGCGAACACCTCGTCGATCCCGAGGTCGGCGGCCACCGCGTCGGCGACCTGCCGGGCGTCGCCGGTGATCATGGCGACCTTGACCCCACGGGCGTGCAGGGCATCGATGGCCTGACGCGATTCCTCGCGCACGGCGTCTTCGAGCGCGACCGCGCCAAGCACCCGGTCCCCTTCGGCGACGTGCAGCACCGACGCTCCGCGCGCCACCCACTGCTGGGCCGCGGCGGTGACGTCGGCGGGCACCGACAACCGCAGATCGGCCAGCATCGCCGGGCCGCCGACAGTGATTTCGGCGCCGTCGACAAGCGCACGCACCCCGCGGCCGGGCAGCGACCGGAAATCGGTGGCGGCGATCCGCTCGCCTGCCGGGACACGCGTCTCGGCGGCGGCGACGATAGCCCGCGCCACGGGGTGCTCACTGTCGGCTTCGACCGCCGCCGCCAGCGCCAGCAAATGCTCGTCGGTGACCTGATGGGCGGCGGCGACGCCGGTGACCTGATGCCGGCCCTGGGTCAAGGTGCCGGTCTTGTCGAACAGGACCACGTCGACGGTGCGCATGCGTTCGAGCGCGAGCCGGTCTTTGACCAGCACCCCGGATCTGGCGGCGCGTTCGGTGGAAATCGCGATCACCAGCGGGATCGCCAACCCGAGAGCGTGGGGGCAGGCGATGACGAGCACGGTGACAGTGCGGACCACCGCTTCGTCGACGCTACCGACGAGCAGCGTCCAGACCCCGAAGGTGAGGATGCCGGCGAGGGTGGCGAAGTAGAACAGGAACGCCGCGGCCTTGTCCGCCAGCGCCTGGGCCCGGGACGAGGAGGCCTGGGCGTCGGCGACCATCCGCTGGATACCGGCCAAGGCAGTGTTCTCGCCGACCGCGGTGATCCGCACCCGCAGCGCGCTGTCGGTCGCGACGGTCCCGGCGACCACCGTGTCGCCCACCTGCCGGGTCACGGCCTTGGATTCGCCGGTGATCATCGATTCGTCGACCTCGGCACGGCCGTCGGTGACAGTGCCGTCGGCGGGCACCCGCGCCCCGGCACGCACCAGCACCAGATCCCCGAGCGCCAGATCCGACAAGGGCACGTCGGCGGTGCCGGTCTCGGTGATCTTCTCGGCCGTGTCCGGCAGCATCGCGGCGAGCGCGTCGAGGGCACCCGACGCCGAGCCCAGGGCCCGCATTTCGAGCCAATGCCCGAGCAGCATGATCACGATCAGCAGCGCCAGTTCCCACCAGAAGTCCAGATCGAATCCGCCGAGACCCAAGGTGGTGACCCAGGACGCGAGGAACGCGACGCTGATCGCCATGGCGATCAGCAGCATCATCCCGGGCCGGCGGGAGCGGAGTTCGGCCCAGCCGCCGGTGAGGAACGGCATGCCGCCGTAGACGAAGATCACCGTGCCCAGCACCGGGGGAATCCACATGGCGCCGGGGAAGTCCGGCATGGTGTAGCCGAGCAGGTCGGCGACCATGTGGCTGAAGAACACCACCGGTATCGCCAGCACCAGCGACACCCAGAACCGGCGGCGGAACATCTCCCCGTGTGCCCCGTGCCCGGCATGCCGATCGCGCCCGGTGTGCTCACCCGGCCCGACGTGGGCGAGGTGCTCGCCGTGCCCGGCGTGCGCATCATGCTCGTCGGGTGGCGGGCTCTGAACCTCGGCGCCGTCATTGTGTCCGGCGGGCGACGGGTCCGGGTGGGGGTGTCCGTGCTGCGGGTGCGACATCGAAAGCCTCCTGGGATGGCGAACGGGCCGAGAGGAACCGGGCGGCGCCCGGTTACAGGGTGGTCAGCAGCTGCCGCATGGTCTCGATCTCCTGCTGCTGCGTGTCGACGATGGTGCGGGCCATCTCCACCGCGTCGGGGAACTGTCCGTCCTCGATCTCGGTCTGCGCCATGTCGACCGCGCCTTCATGGTGGGCGATCATCTGCTCGAGGAACAGGCGAGCGGCGTCGGCGCCCTGCGCCTCGGACAGCGCCTGCATGTCCTCCTCGCTCATCATCCCCTCCATCTCCATCCCCTCCATACCGTCCATGCCCTCGTCCATGTCCATGCCGGGCATGTCGTTGTTGCCGGTCTCGGGCATCTCGGTGGGCTCGCCCCACTGCTCGAGCCAGGACTCGAGCTGCGCGATCTCCGGGCCCTGAGCGGCCTTGATCTGCTCGGCCAGGGCGGTCACGTCCGCGGGAATGTCCTGCTTGGCCAGCAGCATGTCGCTCATCTCGATGGCCTGACTGTGGTGCGGCAGCATCATCTGCGCGAACATCACATCGGCGTCGTTGTGCGCCGCGGCCTCGTCTGCGGCGGACGTGGTGGCCGAGGTCGTGGCGGGCGCGGTCGCGACGGTGGTGTCGGTGTCGGTCCCGGTGTCGCTGCACGCAGCCGCGGCGAACACCACCGCCAGGGCGGTGGCGCCGACGGCGAGAATCTTCGTGTTGTTCATGGGATGTGGTCCTTTCTCGAAACGGTCACTAGGACAGGAACAGTGAGAACCGGCACCGACCGGGAACGGCCCGTCCGGTGCGGCCACTAGGCCAGATAGGACACGGTGGTCATCATTCCCGCTTCCTGGTGATACGCGTTGTGGCAGTGCAGCGCCCACTGGCCCGGATTGTCGGCGTCGAATTCGATCTCGACGGTGCGCATCGGCCCGATCGTGACGGTGTCCTTGCGCAGGCCGGTGTCGGTGAGCGCGAAGGTGTGTCCGTGCAGGTGCATCGGATGGAACATGTCCGACATGTTGCGCATCCGCATCCGCACCCGCTGCCCTTCGGCCACGTTCAACGGCGGGATGTCGGGGTGGGCGCGGCCGTTGAGGGTCCACCGGTACGGCGACATGGTCCCGCCCATATCCACGCTGTGAAACACATCGTGCTCCTGCTCGGCCAGGCGCACATACTCGCGGGGCGTCAGGTCGGTGCCGAGCAGCACCCGCCGCTCCAACTCGTCCGGCCGCGATTGTGCGGGCAGCTCGCCGGCCGCGGTGCGCACCAGGGCCTGCCCGTGCCCGGTCTTGCCCTCGGCCTGCGCGAACAACGGGAACACGCCGTCGCCGAGGGTGACGAGCACATCGACACGCTCGCCCATGCCGAGCAGCAGCACGTCGGTGTCCTGCGGCACGACCGGGAAGCCGTCGCTGTGGGTCACGGTCATCCGGTGCCCACCGAGCGCGACGCGGAACGCAGTGTCGGCGCCTGCGTTGATGAACCGGATCCGCGCCCGCTGTCCGGGCGTGGCGGTGAACACGATCGGGTCTTCCGGGACCCGGCCGCCGACGAGGAAGTGCGGGTAGGTCACGTCTCCGGCGCCGCCGAGCAGCGGGGAGAGCATGGTCTCCTCACCCGTGTCCATGCCGTCCATGTCCATGGCGCCGTGGTCCATGCCGCCCATCCCGCCGTCGCCACTGTCACCGGTGGCGGCGCCGATGCCGAGGTCGCGGGCCACATCGTCGGGGGTGCGGCCGGTGCCGTCGAGCCAGTCGTCGAGCACCACGATCCACTCGTGGTCGTAGTTGCCGGGCTCATTCGGATCGTCGATGACCAGGGCGCCGTAGAGGCCGCGGTCGAGCTGCAGTCCGGAGTGCGAGTGGTAGAAGTAGGTGCCGGGATCCGGGACCGTGAACTCGTAGGCGAACCGCGCCCCGGCGGCGATGGGGTCCTGGGTCAGCCCGGGCACCCCGTCCATGTCGTTGCTCAACGCCAGCCCGTGCCAGTGCACGCTCGTCTGCGCCGGCAGCTGGTTGGCGACCTCCACCCGCAGCAGATCCCCGGCGCGGGCCCGGATCAGCGGACCCGGCAGAGTGTCGTCGTACCCCCAGGTCGAGACGATACGTCCGCCCAGGTCCACCTCGACCGGACGCGGCGTCAACCGGGCCGTGACCACCTGCTGGCCGCCCGGACTGCGGCGCACCTGCTCGACACGGCGCACCAGAGTCGACGAGGGCTGCACGGGGGCGCCGGTCGGCGAGCCCGATCCGGAGCAGGCCGCCAGGACTCCGGCGCCGGCGAGCAGCGAGCCGAGCACGAAAGCCCGGCGGGTCACGCTAGCCACGGCCCTGCTCCTGCCTGAAGTCGGGCGTGCCGGTGGTCTGTGTCAGCACCTGTCGTCGGGCCACGAATTCGTCGGAGTCGATGTCGCCGCGGGCGAACCGTGCCTCGAGCAGCCGCAGCGGATCGAACTCCTCGGTGGTGCGACCCGGCCCGTTCGCACGGTCGGTGCGGAACATCATGGCCACCAGGTAGATCACCACCGCCCAGAACGCGAACATGCACACGGCCATGACGATCCATCCGGTCCAGGCCAGCTCACCTGCCCAGCCCATCATGGTCGCCTCCTTTCCCCGGTTCGTGCCTCCAGCCTGACGCGTGTACCCCCCGATTCCTGTGGAGGTCGTATGAAGATTTGCTCAAGAAGCCCCGCCGCAGCGTCGACACCAGAAATGGCTGGTGATGATGGACGCCATGGACTCCTCTCACTCGCAGCCCACCGCGACCAGCGACCCGGCGGCGCCGCCGCGGCCACCGACGGGGTTGCGGGCGATGGTCGTCGAGGACGAGGCACCGTTGGCGAAGCTGATCGGCTCGTATCTCGAACGCGACGGGTTCGAGACCGCGATCACCGGTGACGGCGCCGGCGCCGTCACCCTCGCCCGGCAGGTCGATCCCGACGTCGTGGTCCTCGATCTCGGCCTGCCAGGACTGGACGGTGTCGAGGTGTGCCGGCAACTGCGCACCTTCTCCGACGCCTACGTGGTGATGCTCACCGCCCGCACCGAAGAAATCGACACCCTCATCGGGCTCTCCGTCGGCGCGGACGACTACATGAGCAAACCGTTCAGCCCCCGCGAATTGATGGCCCGCATCCAGGCCATGCTGCGCCGTCCCCGCGCCGGAATCGCCGCACCGAGGCCGGCCGACTCCACCACCACCACCGCCGCTGATCTGATTCATCGTGTCGGTGACCTGACCCTCGACGTCGACGGCCGTGAGGTCACCGTCGACGGGCGGCCGGTGGCGTTGACCCGCACCGAATTCGATATCCTTGCCGCGCTGGCACGCGATCCCGGCGTGGTGCTCACCCGCGCCCAGCTGATCGAGGCAGTGTGGGGGCCGAGCTGGGCCGGCGACGCGCATCTGGTCGACGTGCACGTCGGTCATCTGCGCCGCAAACTCGGCGACGACGCGACCCGCGGCCGCTATGTGCGCACCGTGCGCGGGGTCGGCTACAAGATGGGCGCCGGACAATGAGTTCCCGGCGACTCCATCGCAGTCGAGATTCAGCTGCGTCACCCCAGCAAATGCTGGCCGGCTCGAGTTTCGGCACCCGCCTGTTCCTGGCCCTGACCGTGGTGGTGATCGGCTGCGCCTCCAGCGCCTGGCTCGTCGCCTCCGCCCTCGCCCCGGGCATCTTCCACGACCACCTCGGCCAGGCCGGCATCGACCACAACTCCAACCAGGCCGCCCACGTCGAAGAGGCCTTCGCCTGGGCAATCGTCCTGGCCTGGGGACTGGCGGTCGCCATCGCGGTGCTGCTGGCGTTGGCGGTGAGCTGGTACATCACCCGCCGTGTCCAACGCTCGCTGACCGCGGTGACCACCTCGACCGCCCGGATCGCCGGCGGCCACTACGACACCCGCGTACCCAGCCCCGGTCTCGGCCGCGAATTCGACGAACTCGCCGTCACCGTCAACGAACTCGCCCGCCGCCTCGACGCCACCGAGGCCACCCGCCGCCGGATGCTCGCCGACCTCGGCCACGAGATGCGCACCCCGATTGCGACCCTCGACTCCTATCTCGAAGCCCTCGACGACGGCGTCCGCACCTTCGACGACGACACCCGACAAGTGTTGCGCGATGCCACCCACCGGCTGGGGCGTCTCGCCCAGGACATCACCGCGGTCTCGCGCGCCGAAGAACACCTCACCCGCATCCGGCCGGTGCCCATCACCACCGGCGTCTTGGTCACCGCCGCGGTCGATGCGGTGCGCGAACGGTACGAGAACAAAGGCGTCGAATTGCACAGCCGTCTCGACGACTCCCTGATCGTATCGGTCGACCCCGACCGGCTCGGCCAGGTCCTGGGCAATCTGCTCGACAACTCCCTGCGCCACACCCCCAACGGGGGCACCGTCACCAGCAGACGAGCGAACCGCGATCGGGTGGAGATCACGGTGGCCGACACCGGCGAGGGCATTGCTCCCGAGCACCTCGACCACCTCTTCGACCGGTTCTACCGCGCCGATACCGCCCGTGATCGCCGACACGGCGGCAGCGGTATCGGCCTGACCATCACCCGTGCCCTCGTCGAAGCCCACCACGGGCGCATCCGAGCACACAGTGACGGGCCGGGCCGTGGGGCACGCTTTACGATCGAACTGCCCGTCATTGCAGTCTGACCTCGGAGCCTGCTTCGGTGTTGCCGTATCCGGCACATCTCAATCCGTGGACTCACGACCTCCGAGCGCGGACCCTCGACTCGAGGGACTGAACGCCTCCGTCATGTTTGTTGTCATCGGCGCCCACCCCTGTCAGGCGTGGGCGCCGTCGGGAACGAGCTCGGCGATCAGCGCCTCCACCTTGACTTTGATCTCGTCGCGGATCGGACGCACCGCCTCGACCCCTCGACCGGCTGGATCCTCGAGCACCCAATCCCGATACGAGGTGCCCGGAAACACCGGGCACGTGTCGCCGCACCCCATCGTGATCACCACATCGGAGGCCTGCACCGCATCGACGGTGAGAATCTTCGGGTTCTGCGCGGAAATGTCGATACCCACCTCGGCCATCGCCTCGACGGCGGCCGGGTTGACCTGCTCGGCCGGAGCAGAGCCTGCGGAGCGGACCTCGACCCGGTCGCCGACCAGCGCAGTGAGGAACCCCGCGGCCATCTGGGAACGGCCCGCGTTGTGCACACACACGAACAACACCGAGGGTGTGCGGTCGGTCGAGGAATCAGTGGTCATGAAAACAGACGTCCTTTCGAAGCGAATTCAGGCAGAAACGGTGTCGAGTTCCGCCAGCAAAGCCCGCACGCGAGTGTCGATATCGTCGCGGATGGTGCGCACCGTGCCCAGCGACTCGTCGTCCGGATCGATCAACGACCAGTCGAGGTAGCGCTTACCCGGATACACCGCGCACGCATCACCGCACCCCATGGTGATCACCACATCGGCGGCTGCCACCACATCGTCGGTCAGGGGTTTGGGATATTCGGCACCGAGATCGAGCCCGATCTCGGCCATCGCCTCGACCACGACAGGATGAATCGCCGCCGCAGGAGCCGATCCGGCGGAGCGCACGTGCACCCGCCCGGCGCCGTGATGGGCCAGCAGTGCCGCGGCCATCTGCGAGCGTCCGCTGTTGCGCACGCACACGAACAGCACCTCCGGCACATCCTTCGGCACGGCGCCCTCGGCCTGCGCCAGAGCCGTGAGGCGTTCGCCCGCGAAGCGGGTGGCCAGCGAGGGCAGGTGAGTGTGGATCTTGGCGGTGCGCCGCAGCGCCGCATACGACTCGAACACCATCCGCTCGACGGTCTGCGCCGAGAACACCCCGGCATACTTCTCGGCGAGATGTTCGGCGCTGCGGTGCAGCACCGCCTGAGGCATCAGTAGTTCCGGCTGAGCAGCGTGCTGGGACATCGACATCTCCTGACGTGGGCGGTCCTTACGACACAGCGGGGGCAGACGAACGGGTGAAACGCTTCCGCAGAGCAAGCGAGACGTAGATCAGAGCAACAAGAACGGGCACCTCGATGAGCGGGCCCACCACCCCGGCCAACGCCTGACCGGAGGTGACCCCGAAGGTGCCGATCGCGACGGCGATGGCGAGCTCGAAGTTGTTTCCGGCGGCGGTGAACGCGAGCGTGGTGGTGCGCTCGTAACCGAGCCCGACCGCCGCACCGAACAGGAACCCGCCGCCCCACATGAGGATGAAGTACGCGAGCAGCGGCAACGCAATCCGCACCACGTCCCACGGCTGCGAGGTGATCTGCTCGCCCTGCAGCGCGAACAGGATCACGATCGTGAACAGCAGCCCGTAGAGCGCCCACGGACCGATCTTCGGCAGGAACGTCTCCTCGTACCACTCGCGGCCCTTGGCCTTCTCGCCGAAATGGCGGGTCAAGAAACCGGCGACGAGCGGGATACCGAGGAAGATCAGCACCGACTTGGCGATCTGCCACGGCGAGACATCGAGGGTGGTCTGTTCGAGACCGAGCCAGCCGGGCAGGACCGACAGGTAGAACCAGCCGAGCACCGCGAACATGATCACCTGGAACATCGAGTTGATCGCAACCAGTACGGCGGCGGCTTCGCGGTCGCCGCAGGCGAGGTCGTTCCAGATGATGACCATCGCGATGCAGCGAGCCAGGCCGACGATGATCAGGCCGGTGCGATACTCGGGCAGGTCGGGCAGCAGCAGCCAGGCGAGGGCGAACATCAATGCCGGGCCGAGCACCCAGTTGAGGATCAGCGAGGAGATCAGCAGCTTGCGATCGCCCGTGACGGTGTCGAGGCGGTCGTAGCGCACCTTCGCGAGCACCGGGTACATCATGATCAACAGACCGAGGGCGATCGGCAGGGAGATGTTGTCGATCTCGATGACGCTCAGTGCGTCGCCGAGCCCAGGTATGAGGCGGCCGAGCAGCAGACCGGCGACCATGGCGATGCCGATCCACACGGCCAGGAACCGGTCGAGGACCGACATCTTGCCGGCGACGGACCGGTGTTCGGTGGTGGTCACGAGACGATCTCCTGAAGGGCTTCGGTCGGGGCGCAGGTGCAGGTGCAGGCCGACCCTGGCAACACCCCGGATTCGGTGGCGAGCACCGCGGAGAGTTGCTCGAGGGCGGCGGGGATCACCCGGTAGTACACCCAGGTGCCGCGGCGCTCACAGTCGAGCAGTCCGGCTTCGCGCAGCACCTTGAGGTGATGTGAGATGGTCGGTTGCGACAGGTCGAAGGCGGGGCTGATGTCGCACACACAGCTCTCCCCGCCCTGGTGGCTGGCGATCATGCTGAGCATGCGCAGCCGCACCGGATCACCGAGCGCTTTGAACATGCGGGCCAGATCGCCGGCCCAATCGGAGGTGAGAGGCTCCCGTGCGAGCGGTGGGCAGCACGGCTCGGTCTCACTCGACAGCTGATTCGACATGCGTCTATATTGACTGTCATCAATTCAGTAGTCAATCCGAGAACCTCGGGAAGGACCACTCTCGTGCCCACTGCTTCGGTGCTGTTCGTGTGTGTCAAGAACGGCGGCAAATCCCAGATGGCTGCCGCCCTCATGCGTAAGACCACAGGCGACCGGATCGCTGTCCATTCCGCCGGCACCACGCCCGGATCGTCGCTGAACGCACTGTCGATGCAGGTCCTCGGCGAGGTCGGCGCCCCCATCGCAGGTGAGTATCCCAAGCCGATCGACCCGCAGCTCCTCACCGAAGTCGACCTGGTGGTCACCCTCGGCGGCGAAGCCCGCGTCGATGCGCCCACCGGGGTACGCGTGGAGAACTGGGACACCGATGAGCCGTCCGAGCGCGGCATCGACGGCATCGAGCGGATGCGCCTGGTGCGCGATGACATCGCCGTCCGCGTCGAGGAGCTCGCTACCCGGCTGCTTTCCGACGCCGACGCCCGATAACCGAGTTCGTCCCGGAAACTCTGTTCGCCCTCGAGCACTGAAGGAATACCTGATACCTATGAGCACCATCGCAGTCTTCGAACCGGCCCTGTGCTGCAACACCGGCGTGTGCGGCGAGGACCTCGACCAGAACCTGGTCACCTTCACCGCCGACATGGCCGCGCTGACCGAGCAGGGCGCCGCCATCACCCGCCACAACCTGGCCAACGACCCGCTCGCGTTCGCCCACAACGAGACCGTCAAGAAATTCCTCGAACTCGCCGGATCGGACGGGCTGCCGCTCGTGCTCGTCGACGACGTCACCGTCGCTACCGGGCGCTACCCGACCCGCACCGAGCTCGCCACCTGGGCCGGCCTCGAGGTACCCGCGCCGCCGTCCGGGGTGACGATGCTCGGGCTCGCCGACGACAGCGACTCCTGCTGCACCCCGGGCGAGTCCACCTGCTGCTGACCATGTAGATCCGTATCCCGCCCGCCGATACCCGTCCGACGAGGAGTACCTGTTTTCATGGCTGCCGCCGACCTCACGTTCCTGACCGACCCGCCCCGGTTCGTGTTCTTCACCGGTAAAGGTGGGGTCGGTAAGACCTCCATCGCGTGCGCGTCGGCGGTGCGCCTGGCCCGGGCCGGAAAGAAGGTGCTGCTCGTCTCGACCGACCCCGCCTCCAATGTCGGGCAGGTCTTCGGTCTGAGCATCGGCAACACGATCACCGAGGTCCCCGCGGTGCCGGGGCTCTGCGCGCTCGAGATCGACCCCGAGGAGGCCGCCGCCGCCTACCGCGAACGGATCGTCGGCCCTGTCCGCGGACTGCTCCCGGAGGCGGAGATCGCCTCGATCACCGAACAGCTGTCCGGCTCGTGCACCACCGAAGTCGCCTCGTTCGACGAATTCACCTCGCTGCTTACCGATCCCGACGGCCGGGTCGCCGGGTTCGATCACGTGCTGTTCGACACCGCCCCCACCGGCCATACCATCCGGCTGCTGCAACTGCCCGGTAACTGGACCGAATTCCTCGACCACGGCAAAGGCGACGCGTCCTGCCTCGGACCGCTGGCCGGGCTCGACAAGCAGAAAGCCATGTACGCCGGCGCGGTCGAGGCGTTGTCAGACCCCGGCCGCACCCGCCTGGTGCTCGTGGCACGCGCGAACCGCGCCGCTCTGGCCGAGATCGCCCGCACCCACAGCGAACTCGCCGCGATCGGCATGACGAGACAGCATGTGGTCGTCAACGGCGTGCTGCCCGACCCGGCCGACGACACCGACCCGCTGGCTACCGCCGTGTACCAGCGTGAACAGGCCGCACTGGCGGGTCGCGGCGCCGCGATCGCCGCGCTGCCCACCGATCTGGTGGAACTCAAGCCGGTCAACATGGTCGGCCTCGACGCTTTGAGCACCCTGTTCGACACCACCACCACCACCACGGCAATGACCACCGGGACCGATCCGGGGCTTGCCGCGGTCGCCGAGGCCCCGTTAGCGGATCTGGTCGATGCGATCGAGGCCGACGGGCCCGGACTGGTGATGTGCATGGGCAAAGGCGGGGTCGGCAAAACCACTGTTGCCGCCGCGATCGCGGTGGCCCTGGCCTGCCGTGGCCACGATGTGCATCTGACCACCACCGACCCCGCCGCGCATCTGACCGAGACTCTCGCCGGGGAGCTCGATCACCTCGAGGTGTCCCGCATCGACCCTCATGAGGCGAGCGAGACCTACCGAGACCAGGTGCTGGCTACCAAGGGCGCCGGGCTCGATGAGGCCGGCCGCGCCACTCTCGCCGAGGACCTGCTCTCCCCGTGCACCGAGGAGGTCGCGGTGTTCCAGGCCTTTTCGAAGGTGATTCACGAATCACGCCGCAAGTTCGTCGTCGTCGATACCGCCCCCACCGGGCATACCCTGCTGTTGCTCGATGCGACCGGGTCGTATCACCGGGAGATCGCCCGGCAGATGGGCGATGGCGGGCGCTTCACCACCCCGCTGATGCGGCTGCAGGACCCCGCGCAGACCAAGATCGTGCTGGTCACTCTTGCCGAGACCACCCCGGTGCTCGAGGCGGCCGGTTTGCAGGATGATTTGCGGCGCGCCGGTATCGCACCGTGGGCGTGGGTGGTCAACAATTCCCTGGCCGCGGCGGCGCCCACCGCGCCGCTGCTGCGGTTGCGAGCGGTCGCCGAATTCGAGCAGATCGACACGGTCCGGGACGAACTCACCGATCGGTACGCGGTGATTCCGCTGGCCACCGCCGAGCCTGTCGGGATCGCCGCTTTGGAATCGCTCACCGTCTCGCAGGTGGAGCTGTCACCAGTGCAGTAGCCGCATTGGCCGAGTGAGCGTTCCTCTCTCGTACAACAAGAACGTGCACACCTCGACCGTGTGGACTGTGGTGGGGACGTGTTTCCGACGTGGCGATCACACCACCTCGGTGGTCTTTCGTGCGTCGGTTGACAACCGTCGCGTTTTTCCGCACAATCTCAAGTGGTCGTACTCGTGCGCCCAAAATCAAATCACCCCAGGTTCACCTGGGGTATTTTTATGCCCTGATCAGCGAAGAAGCCGTCAGTGTTCAGATCGCACTCTCCGTCACCTGACGCAGTGTCACACTTCTACCGGGCTCATTCGAGCCGACACGGCTCTTCTCGCCAGGTGAGGATGCACTCGTGACAGGTATCCGAGTACACGAACTAGCCAAAGAACTCGACGTTCCGAGCAAGGAACTACTTCATCGGCTCAAGGCACGAGGCGAATTCGTGAAGTCGGCATCGTCGATGCTGGACGCATCTCTAGCCCAGCAGGTGAGGGACTCCTTCACCCGGACGCCTGGGCGCCCGCTCACGACTCTGGACCCAATCACAGAGCCGCAGCCATCTGCGACTGCGCCCGCCCTGCCCCGACCGCGTCGCTTGACGTCCGCCGATGCACTTCCGCAACTCCTCACTGTCGCGGAAGCAGCGGAGGCCCTGAGGATACGACCGGCCACCATCCGCAAGTGGGCCTCGCGCGGATACCTACAGAGAATCGGCAGTCGTGGGCGAGCGGCGCTGTACGACCGAGACGAACTTTGGCAGGTCAAACACCTGACCCGCAGCAGGACAAATAGGCCCCCTCTGTCGGGTCCGGTGCTGTACCTGCCGAAGAAGTACCACAACCGGTTGATCACTACTGCCGAAGCCGCCCGACTCCTCGACGTCGCCCCCTCCACTATTCGTAGCTGGGTGACGCGCGGGCACCTCACACCGGCAGGACGACACCGCGGCCATCTGTTCGCAGTCGGAGACGTGCTCGACACAGCCCAGAAGCACATCGACCGCAGCTGACCCCGCAGGAACTCCCGTAACACCCAGCGTGTCCGGCACCCGACTTCGCTTTGGCGAACGGAGCACCGGATTTCTCGGCGTCGCCGACGGCGCCCCCGAACTCCGCAGCGGAAACCTCCGCTGCGGTCAATGCCCAGGACTCTCTGGGCACCACCCCAGAAGCGGAGGTGGCGTCGATGCTCGCAACTGTCGCGGAACATCTGTTCGCTCCCGCTCTGCTCCTTGCACTCGGCCGCGGCCTGGTGTGGGTACTGCCCCTGGTGTCGGACAAAGCGAATGAACGCGCCGTCCGACTTGCCAAGGCGCAGCGCAAGCAGAGCAAGTAGCGAAAACGCACCCAAAACTTCTGGGGGAGAAGTCTGCCCAAAATTGGTCGCAAAACCCCAGTTCGTGACGCGTATGGCGCTCTCGCGGGCATTCCGAACTCCTCACCGAGCACGCCTTTTCAGCGTGCCGGGACCACTGGATCCGCCGCTCTCCGTGGAGGGCCGGCCGTGGTGCAGCGCAGCATATTCAGATGGCACGGGCGATGGTCTGCGCCAGGTCCTCAGGGATGGGCATCGGCGTCATGAGCCCGGCGCGGGCACGGCCGGTGTTGCTCTCGGGATAGCGGCCCAGCGCGGATCCGGGAGCGGCGACGATGATTCGCACCACCTGGCCGAGGGCCTCGCGGCGGTCACGTTGGCGCAGGGCAAGGCCGAGCATGGCGATGTGGTTGCGGGTGTGCGGCCACGGATAGGGCTGGGACAGGATGTGCGCGCGCTCGAGGTGCGCCCACCGCTCGGTGCCCATGGACGTGGTGCGGGCGGCTGTCATCTCGGCGGTATAGGCGGCGCGGAGGGCGGTGGGCATCGCGGTCATGGCGCGGACTCCTTGGCTTCAGTGCGAGCATCGACGAACAAGGACACGAGCAGCAGAGCGACACCGCACGTGAGGAAGGTGTCGGCGAGGTTGAAGGTGGGGAACCAGCCGGTGTGCAGATAGTCGGTGACCCTCCCGTCGAGGGTGCGGTCGACGACGTTGGCGGCGGCGCCGGCGAAAAGCGCCGCGAGCCCCACGACGGTGAGCCAACTACTGGCAGGGGCGGTCCGCCAGGCATATACCGCGATCGCGGCGGTGATCAGTCCGGTCACTGTGAGCAACACCGGGCTCGGCACGTGATCCCCCATGCTGAACGCCACCCCGGTGTTGTAGGCCAGCCGCAGTTGCAGTACTTCGAGGTCGATGCTGCGGCCCCCGGCCAGGGCCTGCCGGGCGAGGGGATCGACGACCAACGCGACCGCGAGCAACCCGGCGACAACAACGAGCAGCAGGCGCCGCGACCGCCGCGCTCTCGAGATCGCTGTGCCGGTCATGCGCTGGCCGCCGACGCCGACATCGGTGCGGGCGTGCCCGGCGACGAGTCGGCGAGGGCGCGGGCACGGCCGGCGCGGACCCCGTTGGCGATCACGATGATCTCGGCGACCTCGTGAACCAGGACGACAGCGGTCAACCCGAGCACCCCGAACAGCGCCAGCGGCATCAGGACGGTGATGATCGCCAGCGAGAGGCCGACGTTCTGCAACATGATCGTCCGTGACCGCCGGGCATGCTGCAGGGCTTGCGGCAGGTGCCGCAGGTCCTCACCCATCAAAGCGACGTCGGCGGTCTCGATGGCCACGTCGGTGCCCATCGCGCCCATCGCGATACCCAGGTCGGCGGTCGCCAAGGCGGGGGCGTCGTTGACGCCGTCGCCGACCATCGCCGTCGGCCGCGTCTTGCGGAGGGTGTGCACGATGCGGGCCTTGTCCTCCGGACGCAGGTCCGCGTGCACCTCGTCGATACCGACGTCGGCGGCCAACGCGCGTGCGGTGCGCTCGTTGTCGCCGGTGAGCATCGCCACGGTGTAACCGTCGCGGCGTAGCCCAGCAACCACGTCGCGGGCCTCGGGGCGCAGTTCGTCGCGCACCGAGATCGCCCCGATCAGGGTGCCGCCGCGTTCGATGAGCACCGCGGTGGCTCCGGCGTGCTGCATCCGCTCGATATCGGCGGCGAGGGGGCCGGGGTCGATCCACCCCGGCCGGCCCAGACGGGCGGGGGTGCCGTCGAGGTGTCCGGTCAGTCCGGCGCCGGGGACCGCATCGACGTCCTCGGCTGGTGTGTAGTCGTCGACGGCGGCGAGGATCGCTGTGGCGAGGGGGTGTTCGCTGCGGGCCTCGAGTGCGGCGGCGACGTTCATGACGTCGGCGCGGGTGGCGTCGCCGGTGGTGGCGACGTCGATGACCTCGGGTCGGTTGCGGGTCAGGGTGCCGGTCTTGTCCAGCGCGACGGTGCGGATACGGCCCAACGCTTCGAGGGCGGCCCCGCCCTTGACCAGGACACCGAGCTTGGAGGCGGCGCCGATCGCGGCGACCACGGTCACCGGGATCGCGATGGCCAGCGCACACGGGGACGCGGCAACCAGCACCACCAGGGCGCGTTCGATCCACACCAGCGGATCACCGAACACGCTGCCGATCGCGGCAATCAGCGCCGCGGCGACCATCACCCCCGGGACCAGGGGTGTGGCGATCTTGTCGGCCAGACGTTGGGCCTCGCCCTTGCGGGACTGCTCGGCCTCGACGATCTTCACGATCTTGGCCAGCGAGTTGTCCTCCGCCCGGGCGGTGACCTCGACCTCGAGCACTCCGGTGCCGTTGATCGAGCCGGCGAACACCTCGGCGCCCGGTCCGGCCTCGACCGGGACCGATTCCCCCGTGATTGCGGAGGTGTCCAGGGCGGTGCGCCCGGTGCGGATGGTGCCGTCGGTGGCGAGCCGCTCCCCGGGTTTGACGATCATGATCTCCCCGAGCACCAACTCCGCTGGGGGAACGGTCTGTTCGCGGCCACCGCGCAGGACGGTGGCGGTGTCCGGGACCAGATTCAGCAGGGCGCGCAGGCCGCGGCGGGTGCGGGCGACCGCGTACTCTTCGAGACCCTCGCTGATGGCGAACAGGAAGGCGAGCATCGCGGCTTCGCCGACCTCGCCGAGCAACACGGCGCCGACTGCGGCGATCGTCATCAAGGTGCCGACCCCGATCTTGCCGCGGGCCAGACGCATCAATGTGGCGGGGACGAAGGTGTAGCCGGCGACGATCAGCGCCACCGCTTCGAGGCCCGTTCCGAGAGCATCGGGCCCACCGGTCACGTGGACGGTCAGGGCTGCGATCAGCAGGAGGCCCGCGATGGCGGCGGCTCGGATCTCGGTGACCTGCCACCACTTGTCGGGCTCGTGGTCGTCCTCGCCCTCGGGGCGGGGTTCGTCGGGGCCGCAGCCGCACGCGTCACTCATGGCTTTTCTCCGGTGTCGCTGCCGTAGTTGGGGCACAGCGCGACGGCGTTGCCGGTGGCGGCGAGCAGGGTTTCGGCCGAGGCGAGCAGGTCGAGCAATTCCGGTCGGGTCAGCGAGTAGAACACCTGCCGGCCCTGCGGGCGGCCTTGCACCAGGCCGCAGTCCCGCAGGCATGCCACGTGCGCCGACACTGTCGATTGCGCCAATCCCAGCTCGCCGACCAGGTCCGCTACTCGGGATTCCCCGGCGGCGAGGCGGCGCACGATGGCCAGGCGGGTGCCGTCGGAGAGACTGTGGAACAACGCTGCTGCAGAGTCGAGACTTTCACCGAAGCAGGTCGTCGCTCGCTCATTCATCGTCATAAAACGATGATATTGAGGAAACATGATTAATCAAGCGGAGGGAGCGGGACAACGCGCGTTCTACTCCGCCAGTGCGGACTCCGACAACGGTCGCGAATGATGACGGCTGGCGGATTCTCGGACCGGCTCGTCACGACTCAAGGGACGTTCACAGACTGGCCGGCTGGCTCCCAGCCTGGAACGGCCAACGGGTCGCATGCCAGTTCTGCCTCGCGGGAGGATCGCCTTGCTCAGACTGTCCAGGCCGGTCGCCAGGTCCTCGCACGGGAGAGCCGATCGTGTCGACGAATCGACGGCACAGCTCGTCGAGCACCTCGGTGATGGGCATGTCGGTGGTGCCGTAGCGCAACTGTCGGCTCGGCTGAAGGTCGGCGAGGGCAGCGAACTCGATCAGATTCTGCTGGGCATGACACAGCTTCGCCGGTGCAGCGAGGACAGCAGCGTCACGCAGGTCGTATCGGCAGATACGGTCTCACACGCCCCGGGCGTTGCGGTTCGCGAGCATGGCGCTGCGGGCACTGCCACGGCGGGGCCAGAGCGCTCATCCACGCCGTTCCTGTCCACGGCACCTGACCGCAGCCTTCGCATGTCGACTGCAGATACACCTGGTGGCGTACACAGAGCGGCAGCAGCGGATTGGCCCAGCCTGCATGCCACCACGGATCGGGTTCGGCCAGGCATCGGGCACAGAAACGCGATCCTCCCCGGTCGGGCCGAATGTGGCGGTGGTGCACCAGGTACCGTGCCGCGGCGGCATCGATCGGCCGGCCCCACAGGGCGGCGCGCAGGTCACCGGCAGGGACACCGAGGTGAGCGGCGATCCACCGAGCGTGCAGGCTCAGGTGCTCGAGAACGAGGTGATATCCGGTCGGGCTCCGCGGCACACGGAGCTCGCGCAAAATCTGGATCGGGGTCAGTTGGTAGCGACAGCCGACGCGCATCAGCCAGCCCGGCAGATACTCGGCGGGATGTAGTTGCACGGTGATCGGCCACCGGTCGACTCTTATCGTGGCCATAGTGGTTCCCCAACCACTGAGCCGGCCAGGGCGGGACCAGCCGGTATCAGCCGGTGCGGGCGGCGGATTCGCTGGCATTGTCGACGGTCGCGGTCGTAATCAACTCAGCAGTGACGGCTTCGACGCCGGTGACGATCGCGAGATACGAGATCCGGTCGAGCAGATTCGTCAACGACGCGATCCGCCCCTGGGTGCGGCGGTGCAGCAGCCGAGCATGCTCGCACAGCATCCCGTCATGGCTGCCGGCGAGGGTGAGGTGTTCTTCGGCGGTGCGCAGCAGCGCGAGCCAGCCGCGCATCCCGGTGTCGGTGTCGATGCTGAACGGGGCAACCGGGCAGCGGGTGGCGCGGCGGCTGGTCTGGGCGTAGACGGTGTGCTCGCCGAGCAGGCCTTCGTCGAAGAAGCGTTTGGCGGTCAGATTCACCCCGACGTAAATGAAGGTAGCGGCCATGTCGTTGGCCAAACCCTTGAGATGGTTCGATACCTCCAGGCCGTTGCGGTGCCGGAAGTCGACGAAGTGCAGATCGTCGAGCACGATCAACCGGGTACCGCAGGAGGTGACACAGTCCACCGCCAAGGCCCCGAGTTTCGAGGTGGAGGCACGGTCCACGGCCGGATGGCCGTAGAACCGCAGGATCTGCTGATTGAGGCCTTTGAGGGTGACCCCGGCGCTGAGCGGGATGAACGCCACCGGCCACCGTTGATGCCCCTCCACGGTGAGGGGTCCGTCGCGGCGCAGAACTCGCCGGTGGACGTCGCGGGCATAGCGGGTGGCGATGGTGGTCTTGCCGAGGCCGGGTTCGGCGTCGATGACCACCGAGCCGCGCAGCTTGTCGCCGTCCCGATACGCCGAGGCCATCACCTGATCGCAGATCCCGTAGGCGGCGGCGAGTTGGCTGGTCTTGATCGTCGGCAGGTTCGCGTTCCACACCATCCGGGCTTCGTTGTAGTCCTCGAGCTCCTCCTGCGACAGTCGGGACATCGCGGTGCGGGAGAGGACCTCGAACGGTTCACGCGGTGGGGCGGTGACGAAGGCGTGCCAGCCCTGTTTGCGGGAGAGCTGGTAGCGGACAGTGCCATACGTTGCCAGCCAGGTGGCCCAGGGGTTCATTCGTCGAACACCTCGAACACGTCTTCGTCGGGATGCTCCGCGTAGTACCGGTCGAATACGTCGACGTCGTCGACCACCTCCAACCGTTGAGTTCGACTGGTGGCGAGTTCGTCGAGCAGCTCGGCGACGCCCGGCACGGACGCAGTGTCGCGTTCGTCGTCGATACCGGACTGCTGTCCTTCGGTTTCCGGATGCGGGCGGTGGGCACTGAGTCGGCGGGCCAGGGCGCGGTCGCGGCGTGTCGCGACGTCGTCTCGGCTCCACGCGAGCAGCAGATCCCGTACCGCGGCGGCGGGATCGAAGTGGCGATGCTCGCGCACGGCGATGCGTTTGGCGTAGTCGGCGGCGTCCCTGCTGAACGGCTGGTTCAGGCAAGCGCCGTGCTCCCACACCAACTGATGCCAACGGTGGCTGTCCGGGTCCTGGAACCAGGCGTGCCGGATGTCGTGATTGTCGACGAAGATCGGCCACTTGCCGGCGTGCACACCGCCATACGGCGAACGGGTGGTGCGATACAAGGTGAGCCCGGATCCGTCGTAACGCAGTCCGTCGACCTCGACGCCGTAGTGCTGGATCGTACGCCAACGCACATCGAGGAACTCATACGCCAGATCCGGATTCGCCGGCAACAGCAGACCACCCGATTTGGCGACCCCGATCTCGAACATCTCGCTCGGCGAAAACCCCACCCGCGGCAGTTCCGGCACGCACAGCCCGTCATGTCGGGTGTGGTGATAGACCCGGCCCACCCATTCCCGGATGATCTGCTCGAGTTCGCTGGCGTAGTAGAACGCGGCGTCTTCGACGTCTTTGCCCCGTGAGTACACGTCCGGGCCCTTGTAGGCGGGCAGGTGCTGTAGCAGTGATTCGCGCAGGGTGCGGAAGAAGCGTTCGACGGTGGGTTTGTCGGTGGGCTTGTGCGGGATCGCCGGCTGAACGGTGATACCCAGTCGGGCGCAGACTCCGATCACATGAGAGGACAGGTACTGCTTGCCGTGATCGACGACGATCGCCTCGGGCAGACATGCCGGTAGATCCCCGACGCGTCGCTGGGAGATCCCGTCCGGGGACTCGGTGCCGACGAGCAGGTTTCGCGGCACCCCGTGATACGGCCAGAGTTGATCCGCAGTCGGGTCGGTGTCGCGGGCGGGAGTGATGCACTGGTACAGCACATTCGCCACGTCCTGGGACCGCGTCGATAGCGGTGTCAGGCGCAGTCCGAGGATGCAGCGGGTGAACAGGTCCATCGCCACGGTCAACTCCACCCCAACCCAGCGCATGGTGACCGGTTCCATCGCGAACACATCCAGCGCGGTGGTATCGAGCACCACGTACTCCCCCGGACGGGTCGCGCGCAGTCGGCCGAGGACACCGCGGGGCCGGTCCGCCACCGACCGCCGGCCTTTCGCGCTACCGAACGCGTGCCGCCCCTTCGACAATGTCTTCACCCGCCGGTATGCCGTGCTCAGGGAGGGCAACGGCACCATGCCCGGCCCGAATTCTGCTTCCAGGTCCTTGGCAACGGCATCGATGACCGCGCCGATCGTCGGGGTCGAGACGGTGACGTACCTATCGAGCACCCGCACACATGCTGCGTCCCACCGGTGATCGACACTGGTGGCGTAGCGGCTACGGATCCGACTGTCCGTGAGTCCGGCAACTCCTGCCGCGCGGTATCCGGCGATCCAGCGGTACAGGGTGCGCACAGAGACGTGAAGTTCCGCCGCTCTGGTGGCCAACACCGATTCGAGTTCGGCGCCGGAGGTCGCAACCTCGGTCAGGATGCCGCGGACGTGTTCGGCTCGTGTTTCCAGTTCCTGAATCTGGGTTGCGGTCAGCGAGGAGAGCACTACGGCAGCAGGGTCAGCGGAGGCGGTGTCGTCCGGCGGTGAGATCGCTGTTCCCGGTGCCGCGATCTCGGTGACCGCGACACGCTGCATCCGCTCTCCGGACCGGAGGGTGACATCGTGTCCCTGCAGCGCCACGACTTCCCATGAGCAGCCGTCGAGCCAGACCTTGATTCCTGCACGTAGTTCGACGATGTTGGTCACGGCGTGCTCCTTACACCGGACACCTGCGACTGTCCGGACAGCGGCACCGTCAGGTCCACCGACCACAGACCGGACCACAGCTTCGCCAGCACCGCGATTCGCGAGCCGGGCCTGTTCACCGATGCGGCGAGGTCGTCGAGGGTCATCCCGGGCACTGCGACGCTGTCGAGTGCCCTCATCACCGCGGGGTCGATCCACTCGCTACGACGAGCGCCCCCGAGGATTCGGAGGTTCGCCAGCACTACTGGGTTTGCACCGGTCCACACTTCATACGACCAGCCCCGACTCGAACACAGTCGTTCGGTCCAGGCGAACACCTGCGCAACTGCGTCGCGACGGGCGAACTCGGCGGGTTTGACGTCGACGACCGTGAATCCGCCGTCTGTGCGTTGGAGCAGCAGATCGGGCGCATGCCGACGCATGGTCTTCCCGTCCGGGCCGCACAGCCACATCGGCTGTGCGGCGATCCGCACCACTTCCGGTGCGTAGTCCGCCAGCCACAACCGGTCCAGTTCGAGTCGGCTCTCGTAGAGGACGTGGCCACGGTTGGTGGCCGACCAGAACATCCCGGAATAGTGGCGCTGATGGGGGTGACTGCGGACTTTCCGTACCGGCAGGCCCAGGATCATCCGATAGGGATCTGCCGCAGCGAGGGTCGTCGCGACAGGATCACCTGATTCCTGCACGTACCTGACCTCAACCTCGCTGGTCCGGGGCACTTTTTCAGGGTCCCGCTACTGACACGAATTTGAGAAACCGACACGCCGCTGACAGGCGACTGACATGAAATTGAGAAACTGACACCGAATCCGAGAACCTACACTGAGCTCGCGAGCCAGTATTCGGAAAGCGGACCCAGTCACTCGTGGTTCTGTATGACTGGGCGTCGATAAGTGTAGTTATCGCACCCAACGGCGGAAGTGGCCTGGTTGGGCGGGTTTCGGAACCTTGCGCTTCTCGGCTGGGCTAGCTGCGCTGTGATGCTGCGTGATACGGATGGCGGTACTGATCTGGGTTCGGCTCGGTGGCGTCTACAGGCCATCAGTTCGGCCAGCGATTTCCGAGCATGGTCGCAATCACAGCCCGGCGATTGAACCTGGTGACGGGTGTGACGCTGACCGTGAATTGTGGCTCGGCGGACAGCCCTTCTGGCTGCCGCAGCGAGTCGATGACTTCTTGCGGTGGGATACGGCAGCATTGGTCGTCGGGCGCGACGCACCAGTGGGGGTGGTCGACGGCGGTGCGCGGGCCTCTGCCCCTGGCGATGGTGTCGGGTTCGTCGTGCCTGAACTGCTGCTTCAGGAAGAAGTCACCGCTGGTGGCGTTGCAGTGCGGGCAGATGAATGCCATGTACCGGGAGTCGCTTGTCTGGGTGAAGCGCAGGCCGATACGGGCCGGTGTCCAGCCATTGGCTTTGGCGACCACCTGCGCGGTCTCGACGACTGCGGGATCGGATTCGGGGCGGGAATGCGACCACATTTCGCGATCGGGGACGTGAGACGGAAGGGCAAGCCCGCAGGCGCCGGTTACCCTGCCCCCGAGGACGTTCCACACCACAAACTTCTTGCGGCAGCGGTAGCAATCGGTGAGGTGGAAGGCGAGTTCGGTCTCTGAGGGCTCGCCGTTGGCAAGGTACTCGCGGAATTGGATGCGCCCGGTCAGCAACCGGAGGACTGCGTCGGCGAGGGGCATCGCGGTGCTGCCGACAGTGGTGTGAGCCCGGCCTTCTCTCACGTCCAGGCCGAATATGGGGATGTTCCGGTCGGGCAGAACCAGCCCGGTGGGCTTTCGGGCGAACCAGGCGCAGCGAATTCCTTCGTCCGCGTACCGCTGCTGACGGGCGAGGAACTCTTCCGGCGCCTGTGGGCTCCACTGCACCTCGAACACCACCCGGGCACCGGACTTGGTGACCAGCACGTCGGCGATCCACCCTTCGCCCCGATATTCCGGCTCGGCCTCCCATCCAGCCTCGCGCGCGGCCTGGATGATGATGCTCTTGGCGAGCAGATGCTCGGCGCCTTCTCCCGCACTGCATCCATCGCCCCCGGCATTGTGGGCGAAGTACTGGGTGCCGAGCTGGCTGGTCTTGGCGTGCCCCGCCGACCCGCACGGCAGCTTGAGCCGCCGACGTTTCCGTCTCACGTCCGCTTTGAGCGCGTCCCATTCGTCGACGGTCAGCAGGCTGCTGACCGTGCGCACGCCGTCGACCAGTCCCAGCAGTGGCATACCACCCACCCACCTTTCCGTCTGTCGTGTGCGTACCGGAGTCCTGGTCCGACAACTTCCCGAGCGGTGAGTGGCGGAACACCAGCAATGTGATCGTTTGATGTTGTAAAGTTAAGCAAGGCGGCGCATTGGGCGCTGTTAAGTCAAGAGGGGTGGGGTGCGATCGTGTCAGAGCTTAAGTGTTCGGACTGGTCCAGGAAGCGGTTCGGCGATGTTGCCGAGGAGTTCTTGCAGGCGATTCCGCTGGCGATTCAGGGGGCGCACGAGCAGGCCGTCGCCGCGCACATCGCCAGCGAGCTCAGCACGAACGACGCCTATGGCAACACCCTCAAGGTCGCGCAGTACGAGCAGTTGATCGCGTGCACGGCGCACATTCCCGGTGTCGTGACCCGCAAGCCTGCAGACGTGCGAAGCCGGTTCGAACTGGTTGTTCTCGACGACACCGCGGTGGTGTTGCACCCGTGGCGGTACGCGGCGGACGGATGGAGCCGACGCGAGGACGCCAAGCTACCCAAGCCGCTGTCGGACCTGCGGCGCTCGTTGTTGACGCTCTCACCGCGGGTTGTCGACTCCCAGTTGTCGTTCGACCAGATCGATGCTGACCCCGAAGATCTGGCTGAGGAAGAAGCGGTCCTCGAACAGCTCGCGCAGTTCGGGCAGGTGGTAACGATCGGCTATGCCAGCAGCCCGGCCGGCTTGTTCGATCTGGGTATCGGTGACGCCGAGCTTGTCAACACCGAGACCGGTGCAGTGGTGTGGCATCACTGGGAACCGCTGAGCCTCACTGGGAGTCCGATTCAGCAGCGTCCCGCCGTCGTACCCGTGCCCGCGACGGCAACTGTCAGTGGTGGGCGCAGGTTCGACGACGCCCCGCTGGATGAACCTGTACTTGCCCCTCGCCCCACGGGGTCCCTCGGTACCGAGGGTGGAGAAGCGGAATCGAAGACTGGGAGTGATGGCGTGTGAGTCCCCGTTCGAGGATGCGCGGGCAGCTTTCCCTGCTCGACGACTCGACATCCACATCCGGCGCGGCAGCTGATCGGCAGGATCTGGTGGCGATCGCGGCAGGGTTCGATCCGCACCGATTGACCCAGGCCAGACGGCTTGCAGGTCTCACCAAGAAGGCCGTGTCCGAACAGCTCGGAGTATCTCCCGTCGCGGTGAGCCAGTGGGAGGCCGGCACGAACAGACCTCGACCCGATCACATCGGCCAGCTCGCGGACATCCTCGATGTGGTCCCGGCGTTCTTCGCGACCGGCCGCCCGGCCGCACGGCTGGAGGTGGCATCCGCGCACTTCCGCAGCCTTCGCCGTACCCCGGCGACCCAGCGCGACAAGGCGATCGCATTCACAGAACAAGTGTGGGAGCTGACCCACGCACTGGAGAAGCGGGTACAGCTCCCGGCGATGGACCTTCCCCACCTCGCGTCGGCCGAGGTGTCGGAGCACCCGAGAGGGCCCGAGCGGGCAGCCCAGCTTCTGCGGGAGCAGTGGGACCTGGGCGACGGACCGATCGCACACCTGGTCCGAATCATGGAAACCCACGGCCTCATCGTCACTCTGTCGCCGTTTGCTGGCGCTGCGACCGCGACTGTCGATGCGTTCTCCACCTCTCACCTCGACCGCCCGATCGTCGTCCTGACCCCCGACCGCGCCTACGACGTCTACCGGCACCGCTTCACCGCGGCACACGAACTGGGGCACCTGGTCATGCACGGGGACCGTGTCGCCGGGGACCCGCAGCAGGAAAGGGAGGCAGATCGTTTCGCCGCGGAGTTGCTCACACCTTCCGCCCAGATCACTCCACTCTTGCCGGGCCGGCTCGACCTCAACGCGCTCGCACAACTCGGCAAGGAGTGGGGTGTATCGGTCGACTCCCTGATCTACCGGTGCCGCGAGGTCGGCGCGGTGAGTGATGCAACCTACCGGCGGGCCTACCAGCGGCTTCGGCAGCTACGAAACTTGCAACTGTTCCGGCCCGAGCCTGTCGACGACTATCCCGGTGAGGTCCCGGTTCTCCTCAAGCGCGCCTTCGAACTCGCTGAGGCGAACGGGATGTCCATCACGGATCTCGCTGGTGACCTGTCCTTCAAACTGCCCCGGCTCCGCATGCTCCTCGGGGAGCAGAGCGCTCGCCCCGAACTACGTCTGGTTGACGACTAGACGCGGATAGTCTGAGCGGGCCACCAACCTGGTCACGGCTGTTCGGTAAGGATGGTGCTCACTTCCTCCATTGCCCGGACCCACTGCGCGGTCGCCGTTGACCGCAGTTCGACGAGATCGAGCATGCGCGCGAGGTCGTCGGCGAGGTTGCGGGTGAAGATCGGCTCGTGATGGGCCACACGATTGCGGAGCTTCCGGATTCCCTCGAGGTCGCCGTAGATCCGACTGCGGAGTTGTGGGGCCGTCTTGCCGGCAGCGTTCGGGAACAGCGTGAGGATCTGCTGGTCCCATACGCGCACGTCGTGGCGGGCGGTGAACATGCTCTGCCAGAACGCGAACTTCAGTTCCGCAATCACCTTGCCGGTCGTGTGCTCCCGTTTCCGGGTCTGGAGCAGGTCACGCTGCGGGTTGTAGGCCGGGCCTTTCGGCGCGGGTAGGCTCTGTTCGAAGGTGGTGTTCCACGGCCACCGCGCCCCGTACACGGCCGTGAGTGCATCCGAGACCGCGTTGCGTGTGGCAACTTCAGCGAAGTGCGACGGAAGCATCAGCGCAGCGGCCACACGCGCGTTCCACCCGTACAGCGACATCGCCTTCGCCGTGTCACCTCCAGCAGCAGTGACGTAGGTACTCGATCGTGGAGCGCTCAGCACGACACGGATCGCGGCTTCATCGGTGGGCTTGGCGAATGGCACGCTGGAAACGTACACTCGGTGCCACGAGTCGTGGGACTTGCGGGCTTCGGCCTCCCCCCGCGGACATAGGAATTACGGAAATGGACCCCGCAACGCGGGGTCCATTTTCTTTCGCCAATCAGCATCCGGTGGAGATTCTCCCGATCTGGCTTGTGGGACCCGGACATGGCCGGCCGACCGCGGATGTCGGTGGGCCGTTCTAGCCTGCAGCGGTGATGTGGCGTGACACCGATCGCGGTGCTGGTTCTGGCTCGGCGCCGACAGCGATTGGTGGCGGCTCCTCCGCGCCGGTGGTGTTGGCGGCCGAATCCGCTGTGTTGGTCAGCCGGGCTGTGGGGGTTTCGAAGTCGGAGAACACCCGTCGGGCATACGTGTCGGATTGGCGCCGGTTCGAACGCTGGTGCACCGCCCAGGGCCATCAGGTGTTGCCGGCCGATCCGTTGGTGGTCGCCGCGTATCTCGCCGAGACCGCCGAACTCCGGGACGAGGCCGGCGCTCGGGCCTACGCGCCGGCGACGTTGACGCGGTGGGTCGCGGCGATCGGACACCGCCACCGCGCCGCCGGCTACACGGCGCCGGGGTCGGCGGAGGTCGTCACGGCGACGCTGTCGGGGATCCGCCGCACCTATGCCGCGGCCGGTGACCGGCCCCCGAAGCGTGTGGCCCCGTTGTTGGCTGAGGATGTGGTTGCGATCGTCGCCGCCGCCCGCCAGAGCGCGGCGGGGTGGTCTGGTCAGGTGTACGAACGCCGGGACAGTGCCCTGCTGTTGATGGGGTTCGCAGGCGCGTTCCGGCGCTCGGAGCTGGCCGGATTCCAGATCGGGGACATGACCCGGCACCGGCACGACGGGCTGCATGTGCGGCTGAGGAAGTCGAAGACCGACCAGGACGGCGCCGGCACCATCCGGGCCTTGCCATACACAGACTCGCACCGCTCCTGCCCGCCGTGCGCGTATCTGCGGTGGCTGCAGGTCGTCGCCGCCTTCGACGGCGGTGGCCGGCCCGCGGTGATCCGGCTCCTCCGCTCTGCTCCAGGCGTCGACGGGCACGTGTGCCGGGGCGCCTGGCCCCAGGTGCCGGATCGGCTCGTGCCGGTGTTCCGGTCGGTGCGCCGCAACGGAATCCTCTCGGCCACCGGCCTGTCGGGGGCGGCGATCCACAAACGGATCCGGCAGCGGGCCGCCGCCGCAGGGTATGACCCGGTGCTGGTGGATCAGCTCGGTGGGCATTCGCTGCGGGCCGGGTTCGTCACCCAGGCCTTCCGCAACGGCGCCGACGCGCACGCAATCATGCGGCAGACCGGGCACGCGAGCCCGGTCATGCTCGAGGTCTACGCCCGCGAGCACTCCCCACTGGTCGGCAACGCCGTCACCACCATTGGCCTGTGACCACCACACTGTCGCGGCCGCGCCGCTACCGATACGACTGGTCCCTGTTCCAGGACTGGTGCACCGCTGTCGACCTGCCGTCCCTGCCGGCCGCCCCGTCGACGCTCGCCCTCTTCCTCGCCGAACACCCCGCGACGGCGTCGACACTCCGGGCACGAGTGACAGCGATCAACTGGCACCACGACCACGCCGGACTGTCGGCACCGGGCCGCTCGGACACCCTCCGGGATCTACTCGACGAACGGCGCGCCGACCGCCTCCGGCACGCGGGCGAGCTGATCCGGCAACAGATCCCGCAGCTACCGACCGACGGGTGGCCGCAAGGCCTGTTCGGGCGCCGCGACGCCGCCCTGCTCCTGATCGCCGCTGCCGGGATGCCGCTGCAACAGATCACCCGGCTGCAGCGCAGCCACATCACCTGCGACGGCGACGCGCTGGTCGTCGACACCGGCCGCTACCGGTATCGGCTCGACCCCACCACCGGCGATCCGGAACTGGCGCCGGCGGCCGTGTATCGCAGGTGGGCCCAGGTTCTCGCGTTCACCGACCGCCACCCCAGCACCCGTACCCTCGCCGCACAGCTGCACCGCGGGCGCCTTCCCGACATCACCGCCGACGACCTGTCGCGGGATGGGCGGGATGGGTTGGTGTTCACGCCGATCGACCGATGGGGCTACCTGCCGCTGCCCCCGCAACCGCTGACCGCGGGCTCGATCGCCGCGATCGTTCGCCAGCACCTGACCGGCACCGCGCCCGCCCACACCCTCCCGCCCCGGCGACCAAGGCCAGTTGCAGCCGCCCCCACGCCGCCACCGGAGCGGCCACCGCTGTCGGGTGAGTACTACCACCGCGGTACCGCCGCCCGACGTGACGCCCTCACCGCGCTCGCCGACGTCGGGGACGTTCTCGACGATGTCGAAGCCCGCGCCGACGCCCTGCTCGAGCAGACCCTGGCAATGATCGAGAACTGGCAACTCCCGGAACCGATCTCGACGACCGACAAGGAACAGCGATGACGAAGATGCTGCGATCACGCTGGTTGTGGACGCTGACGGCGATCAGCGCCAGCCCTGGGGTCACCGCCTGGCTACTCGGCGTCAACGCCATCGCATCGATCGCGCTGGCAGGGGTGATGATGGTGTGCGTGGTTGTGGCCGCGGGAATGCTCAGCCCGGACTGATGGCGTGAATCGCTGACTCGATTCGATCCCTGATAGACGGTGGTCGATAGTGTGTGCGCCGCGTGGCAGCGCAGACCCCGTCGTGGATCGAACTCATGGGCTGCCACGCGGACTTGTCGTCTACACGTAGTCGAGCCCCACTCTCGCGACGCCGGGCATCTGGTTTCCGTCGCGCATGTCACGTCGACAATGAGCGCTCCACCATCGATCGAGCGATGTAGCGGGCGTCTCGCCCCACGCCTCGCAGGGATGCAGACGAGAGGCTGCGTTGCCATTCGAGGCCGATGTAGCCGAGTCCGGTGTGGGTGGTGGACAGGCCCTTCCGCTGCAGAGGGCGTCCGGCCTGGTCGAGGGTGCCGATGCCGGCGAGGTAGTTCAGGTGTGGTGTGTATCCGGTGGCGAGGACGATCGTGTCGACGGTGCTGGTGGTGCCGTCTGGCCATACGGCGGTGTTGCCGTCGAGTCGGGTGAACATCTCTCGAGCAGCGGGTTGGGCGGCGGTGAGGGCTGCGCGGTAGCGGCCGGTGTCGAAGACCGGCACGGTGGGCGGGTTGGTGATCCGGTGCCCGATGGGGAGAGCGTCGATGCCGGTGATGGTGAACCAGAAGTGCATGTCGCGGCCGAGGGGGCGTTGCGGGGCGAATTTCACCGGTGCGCGGCTGGCGAGGGTGACGGTGGTGGTGGCGGCGAGTTCCACGGCGATCTGGACGGCGGAGTTGCCGGCGCCGACGACGATGACGTTCTCGCCGGTGTGGTCGGCGGGGGTGCGGTAGGTGCTGGCATGCAGCAGTTTTCCGGTGAAGGTGTCTTGTCCGGGCAGTGCCGGGAGGTGGGGTGAGCTGAATCCGCCTGTGGCGGCGACGAGCCGGGGTGCGGTGAAGGCGGTTCCGGTGTCGGTGTGGGCGGTGAAGGTGTGTCCGTCGTGGGCGACGGCGTCGACCCGGTGGTTGAGGTGGATGTCGACGTCGAGGCCCTTGGCGTAGCGGCGTAGGTAGTCGACGACTTCGTCGCGGTGCGGGTAGTGGTCGGGGTCGCCGGGGAAGGGAAGCCCGGGTAGGGAGCTGTATTTCGCGGGCGAGAACAGGGTGAGGCTGTCGTAGTAGTGCGGCCAGGATCCGGCGGTGTCGTCGGAGGCTTCGAGGATCGCGGCGGTCAGACCGCGCTGGCGCAGCGCGTGGGCTGCGGCCAGGCCGGACTGGCCGGCGCCCACGATGAGGGCGTCGTAGTGGGGCATGTGTGGGTCCTTGAAAGGTCAGGTGGCGGCGGTTCGGCGGGGGACGCTGGGGGCCGCGACGAGGGCGGCGAGGAGTGCGATGGCGCCGAGGACGAGGTAGGCGTGGGCGTAGCTGCCGGTCCAGTTCGACAGGGCGGTGCCGGCCCAGGGGGCGAGTGCCATGACGATGACGATGGGGGCGGACATCAGGCCGTTGAGGCGGCCGTAGTGGGTGGCGCCCCACCGGTCGGTGATGGCGGTGGCTTGGACGAGGGTGAACAGTCCCCGGATCAGTCCGGCGCTGATCGCGACGGTGATCAGGGTCGCGACCGTGGCCACGACGCCCAACAGTGCGGTGCTGACGGCGGTGGCGACGAGGACGCCGATGGCCCGGCTGCGAGCCGAGGTACGGGCGGCGAGGGGCAGGTAGCCGATGCGGCCGAGGAGCTGTCCCGCGCCGCTCAAGCCGAGAATCAGGGCCGCCAGGGATGGGGAGAAGCCTTGTTCGATGAGTAGCGGGACGAGGTTGAACACGCCGGCGAAGGCGGCGAACGCTCCGAGGCTCAGCGCGACGACGAGGGCGAGGAACGCGGGGCTGCGGGAGGCGTCGCGGTGATCGGCCGCGTCGCCGTGCGCCGGCGCGGGTGGGTGCGGCCACCGTCCGCGCAGTCCCCACAGGTGGGCGGGGATGGTGATGGCGGCGAGGATCGCCGCGAGGATGAGATAAGTGGCGCGCCAGTCGGTTCGCTCGACCAAAGTGGCGGCGAGCGGGGCGAAGACAGTGCTCGCCAGGCCCGCGGCGAGCGTGAGGATCATCAGTGCCTTGACGTAGCTGTCGCCGTACCAGCGGGTCAGGGCCGCGAATGCGGGCGGGTAGAGGACGCCGCCCATCGCGATCCCGGCGACGATCCAGCCGGCGTAGAACGTTGGCAGGTTGCGTGCGGTCGCGATGAGAAGCAGTGCGGGCACAGCGAGTACGGAGCCGGCGGTCATGATCGCGCGCGGGCCGATGCGGTCGATGATGCGGCCGACGGGGATGCCGGTGAACGCGGCGGCGAGCTGGCCGATCGAGAACGCGGCCATGATCGTCTGCAGGGACCAGCCGGTGTCGTCGGCGATGGAGACCGACAGCACGGGGAACGCGTAGTAGAGGATGCCCCAGCTGGTGATCTCCGTCAGGCACAGGATCGCCAAGACCCGCCGCAGACCGGCCGCGGGAAGGGTGTCGGTCTGCGGCGGGGCCTTGGTGTCCGTCATCGGGCTAGCGTGCCCCGCCGGGTGCGGTCAGGGTCACCAACTCCGGCTGCGGCGCGCCGCAGCAGCCGCCCTCGGAGGCGTCGGCGTCGGCGTCGGGCTCGTCGAACACTCCTGCGCCACCGCAGACCCCGGTCTCGGGGAGGATCAGTTCGACGCGGGCGGCGGCCTCGTGATCGCCGGCGATCGCGGCGGCGATGCTGCGGACCTGCTCGTAGCCGGTCATGGCCAGGAACGTCGGCGCGCGGCCGTAGCTCTTCATCCCGGCCAGGTAGAAGCCGGGTTCGGGGTGGCTGAGTTCCTTGGCGCCGTGCGGGTAGACGGTGCCGCAGGAGTGCACGTTCGGGTCGATCAGCGGGGCCAGCTCGGTCGGGGCCTGCAGGACCGGATCGAGTCCGAGGCGGATCTCGGACAGCCAGGACAGATCCGGGCGGAATCCGGTGAGCACTACGACCCGGTCGACGCCTTCGACGCGCTGCCCGGCATCGGAGACCAGCGCGACCTGGTCCTGGTCGGCGGGCTCGACGGCGGCGGTGCGGAAACCGGTCACCACGTGCAGCAGTCCGTCGTCGACGGCCTTCTTCGCGCGCAGGCCCAGCGCGCCGCGGGCGGGCAGCTGATCGGCCTCGCCGCCACCGAACGTCGACGCGACATCGCCGCGGCGCAGGATCCAGGTGATCCGGGTGCCGGGTGCTTCCTTCTCGAGCGCGGCGAGAGCAACGATCGCGTTCAGTGCCGAGTGGCCGCCGCCGGCGATCGCGGTGTGCTTGCCCGCGTACTGGACGCGCACGGCAGGGTCGTCGAGGTCCGGGACCCGGTACTCGATGACATTCGAGACGGCCTGCTCACCGAGTGCCGGCAGCCCTTCGCCGCCGAGCGGGTTCGGGGTGCCCCAGGTGCCGGAGGCGTCGACGACGGCCTGGGCGAGGACGCGATCCTCGGTGCCGTCGCCGCGGCGAACGTGCACGGACAGCGGTTCGGTGTCGCGGCCGGCGTCGACCACGCGGTCGCGGCCGCGGCGGGCGACGCCGACGACCTCGGTGTCGAACTGCACGGCGTCGCCGAGGGCGTCAGCGAGCGGGGTGAGGTACTCGCGGACCCATTCCTGTCCGGTCAGGTACGCCTCGTCGTCGGGGGCGGTCCAGCCCGTGCGGTCGAGCAGTCGGCGCGCGGCCGGGTCGATCACCTCCGACCAGCGGGAGAACAGCCGGATGTGGTTCCACTGGTCCACTGCGGCTCCGGCCTTGGGGCCGCGTTCGAACACCAGCGGGGTCAGTCCGCGTTCACGTAGTTCAGCGGCGGCAGCCAGGCCGATCGGGCCGGCGCCGACAACCACCACGGGCAGGTCGGTCATCACAAACTCCTTATTCATCGACGTCCATCGATCAACCACGACTGTATCGACGCGCATCGATGAATGCAACCATCGATGCGCGTCGATATAATCGGGGGTATGACTTCCCTGGATATGCCGACACTCCGGAACCCGGCTCCGGTCGAGGCGGTGGGCCTGGGGACCGAGGACGCCGCCGTCTACGCGGGGTGGTTCGCGTGCCTGGCCGAGCCGACCCGGGTGCGTTTGCTTCACCAGGTCGCCAGTCGGCCCGCCGGCATCACGATCGGGGAGCTCTCCGACGCGCTCGGCGTGGGGCAGCCGACCGTGTCGCATCACGTCCGCAAACTCGCCGACGTGGGGTTCGTGACCGTCCACAAGGACGGCACCAGCACCGTCGTGGTGGTCAATCCGTCGTGCTGCACGGGCCTGCCGCAGGCGGCCGATGTGGTGATGGGGGTGCTCACCCCGCGCCCGTGCTGCCCGGCCGATCTACCCGACGACGTCGCTGTTCGCGCGATGACCGACGACGACTGGGATGCGGTCGGGCGCATCTACGGCGAGGGCGGCGCCGGCGCGCTCGCCACCGAGGTCCCCAGCCGCGACACTCTCGATGACCGGTGGCTTCCCGGGCACCGGTGGGTCGCCGAGATCGACGGCGCCGTGGTCGGTTGGGCCGCGCTGAGCCCGGTCTCGGACCGCGACTGCTATCGCGGTGTCGCCGAAAACGCGGTGTTCGTCGCCGAGGGGATGCGGGGCCGCGGGGTCGGCAAGGCGCTGCTGCGCACCCAGGTCGTGGCCGCCGACGAGGCCGGTTTGTGGACGCTGCAGAACTCGGTCCTAGCCGAGAACCGGGCCAGTATCGCGCTGCTGCATTCGGCCGGATTCCGCACCGTCGGCGTGCGTGAGCGCATCGCCCGAATCGGTGGGGTCTGGCGTGACACCGTCTTCCTCGAGCGCCGCTCCGACAGCGTCGCGGGCGCGGACGGCGCCTGACCGGCATGGACATCGAACTGCTCTACTTCGACGGCTGCCCGAACTGGCAGCGGGCCCGAGACCTTCTGGCAGATGCCCTCGCGGCAACGGGCAACGCCAGCACCCCGATCGTGCTGCGGACCGTGGCGACGCCCGAGGACGCGCAGCGGGAAGGATTCCCCGGGTCCCCGACGATCCGCATCGACGGCGCCGACCCGTTCACATCGACCGGCGCGGCCGCGCTGGCGTGCCGCGTCTACCGCGGCCACGGGTGCGCCGACGGCCTACCCGATCTGTCGAGTCTCATCGCCGCCATCCGCCGTAGCGAACGCTGACCCGTTTCGGGTGGCTCGTCTGCCGCGGCGCGTGAGGCGCGGCCCACCGGTGAAGGGCTGATCCGCCTCCATGTGTCGGCATCGGCCACCCCGCCACCGGCTGCCACCAGCCCATTTCGCACTCTACCCTCCCGTAAGGGTAGAGTGCTGCCTCGTTGCGATGACCAGTCCCGCCGAACGCGCGGGCGACGACATCCACGGCTCCCCGCAGCTGCAGGTGTCGTCTCCTCTACCGCGGTGCATCGAAGACGCCCGCGACCGGGCACGGTGTGCCCCAGTCTCGAACGGAGCCGTGATGGCACAACAGCGTCAGCTCGCCACGCACCTCGAGGGGTCCGTGCTCGGCGCACTTCGGGATCCGTCCCGATTGAAAACCGAGGTCCTCGCCGGTCTCGTGGTGGCACTCGCCCTGATCCCCGAGGCGATCTCGTTCTCGATCATCGCGGGCGTGGATCCCCGGATCGGGCTGTTCGCCTCATTCACGATGGCGGTGACCATCGCGATCGTCGGCGGTCGACCCGCGATGATCTCCGCAGCGACAGGCGCGATCGCCCTGGTCATCGCGCCGCTGGCCCGCGAGTACGGGCTCGACTACTTCGTTGCCGCGGTGATCTTGGCGGGCATCTTGCAGATCGTGCTGAGCGTGCTCGGTGTCGCGAAGTTGATGCGGTTCATCCCTCGCAGCGTCATGGTCGGCTTCGTCAACGCCCTGGCGATCTTGATCTTCACGTCCCAGCTTCCACACCTGCTCGGTGTGCCGACATTGGTGTATCCGATGGTCGCGGTCGGGTTGGTGATCATGGTGTTCCTGCCGCGGCTGACGAAGGTCATCCCCGCCCCGCTGGTGGCGATCGTGCTGCTCACGGCCGCGACGGTGGTGTTCGGGTTGAACGTGCCCAACGTCGGCGACGAGGGCGAGCTGCCATCGAGCCTGCCGACGCTGTTCTTCCCCGACGTCCCGCTCACGCTCGAGACGCTGCGGATCATCGCCCCCTACGCGTTGGCGATGGCGCTGGTCGGCCTGCTCGAGTCCCTGATGACCGCCAAGCTCGTCGACGACATCACCGACAGCCACTCCAACAAGACCCGCGAAGGGTGGGGACAGGGCATCGCGAACGTGGTCACCGGCTTCTTCGGCGGCATGGGCGGCTGCGCCATGATCGGCCAGACCATGATCAACGTCAAGGTCTCCGGCGCCCGCACCCGCATCTCGACCTTCCTCGCAGGTGTGTTCCTGCTGATCCTCGTCGTCGGCCTCGGCGACATCGTCGCTCTCATCCCGATGGCCGCCCTGGTCGCGGTGATGATCATGGTCTCGGTCGGCACCATGGACTGGCACTCGATCACCCCGAAGACACTGCGCCGCATGCCCAAGAGCGAAACCCTGGTCATGCTCGCCACCGTCGCCGTCACCGTCGCCACCCACAACCTCGCCTACGGCGTCATCGTCGGCGTGATCACCGCGATGGTACTCTTCGCCCGCCGCGTCGCACACCTGACCGACGTCGTCGACATCGCCCATCCGGACGAGAACACCCGAGTCTACGCCGTGCGCGGCGAATTGTTCTTCGCCTCGAGCAACGACCTGATCTACCAGTTCGACTACCTCGGCGACCCAGTGAACGTGATCATCGACCTCTCCGACGCCCACATCTGGGACGCCTCCACCGTCGCCACCCTCGACGCGATCACCACCAAATACGCGGCCAAAGGCAAGAACGCCGTGATCGTCGGCCTCAACGACGCCTCGGCCGAACGCCACGTGCGGCTCACTGGCCAGCTCGGCGCAGGCCACTGAACCGACGACGAGGCGGAGGCGCTGGGCCCGGACCGGCCCGCAGGTCGCTATCGTGACTGACGGTGCCGGATCCGGGCACAGCTCAGCAGGAATCGAGGTCGTCGCGGTGCAGCAGAACGACACCACCGAGGCGCAGTTGCAGATCGGCCAGGTCGCAACGCGAACGGAACTGTCGATCAAAACGATTCGACACTACGACGAAGTCGGACTCGTCACGCCTTCCGCCCGCAGCGCAGGCGGATTCCGTCTCTACACCGAGTCCGACGTCCAGCGTCTACTGCTGATCCGGCGGATGAAGCCACTCGGCTTCACGCTCGACGAGATGAAGTTGCTACTCGAATCGGTGGACACTCTCGCTCGAGCCGACGCGTCCGCGGAGACGACGGCGCAGGCACGCGCGTTCGTTGCCCAGTGCCACACCCGCGCCGAGGAAAGTTGCCGGAACCTGCGCAAACAGCTTGCCTACGCCGAAGAACTCACCACTCTGCTGGCACGCAACGCCGGAGAATGAACCGGCCGACAACTCGCTCAGGGGAACACTGACGCCGTTCCCACTCCGGTCACGCGCCGAGGTCGAGTTCGGCGACAGCGGCCCTCGCGGTACGGCCGACCCCGAGGATCGTCGCCGACCCGGGGCCGGTCCAGTCGCCGTAGCCGAGCAGGTACAGGCGCGGCTCCTTCAGGGCGCGGGTGCCGGAGACAGCGATGTGCCCGTCACGTTCGCGTAGCCGCAGCGGGCGCAGGTGTGTGAGCGCGGGCCGAAACCCCGTGGCCCACACGATGATATCGGCGTGCTGAACCGTGTTCCCCCAGGCGATCCCATCTGGGGTGAGCCGGTCAAACATCGGGAGCGCGTGCAGGACGCCGCGAGCGCGCGCCTCTCGCACCTCGGGCACCATCACGATGTCCCCGAGCGACGCGGGACCGCCCGGGTCGGGCAGGCCGGCGGCGATCGCCGCGGCACGCTCGGACGCGACCCGGAACAGCACCCGCCCGTCGACGTCGTCGGCGAGGAAGCGAGGCGGCCGCGTGGTCACCCAGGTGGTGGCGGCTGCGGTGGAGATCTCGGCGACGAGCTGGGCGGCGGAGTTGCCGCCCCCGACCACCACTACCCGGGCGCCGGCGAAGTCCGACGGCTGCCGGTAGTCGACGGTGTGGAGTTGGCGGCCGGTGAACTCCCGCGCGCCGGGATAGATCGGCCAGAACGGTTGCTGCCAGGTTCCGGTCGCGCTGATCACCCGCTGCGCCCGCCAGGTGTGCTCGCCGGCGGAGACGACGAGGTTTTGCCCGTCGCGGTGGACTCCTGTGACGCGGACGGGGCGCCGGATCGGCAGGTTGTACCGCTCCTCGTAGGCAGTGAAGTAGTCGACGACGTGGCAGGCGGGCGGGAAACCGTCCGGCCACGGCGGCATCGGCCAGCCCGGCAGGGCGGCGAACTCGGCCGGGGAGAACAGGCGCAGCGACCGCCAGGTGTGTGGCCACGCCCCGCCCGGGGTGGGTTGGTCGTCGAGGATCACGTACCGGTGGCCGGCCCGTCGCAGGTAGTAGCCCGCGGCGAGCCCGGCCTGACCGCCCCCGATCACGACGACATCGGTATCGATGCTGATCATCGCTAGCTCACAGCGGTGTCAGGCGTCGACGGCGACGGGCTCGCCCGCGGCCGCGAGGGTGTTCTCCGTGATGTCACCCTGGTCGGCCAGCCAGCGCTCGGCGTCGATCGCGGCGGCACAGCCGGTGCCGGCCGCGGTGATGGCCTGACGGTAGGTGTGGTCGACCAGGTCGCCGGCGGCGAAGACGCCCTCGGTGGAGGTGGCGGTGGTCGGCGACTGCACCTTGACGTAGCCGGCGGTGTCGACGTCGACCTGGCCCTTGACGAGCTCGCTGCGCGGATCGTGGCCGATCGCGACGAACATGCCGGTGACGTCGAGCGTGGACTGCTCGCCGGTGACGGTGTCGCGGACCACCAGGCCGGTGACGCTGTTCTCGCCCAGCACCTCGACCGGCTCGGCGTTGGTGACGAAGCGGATCTTCTCGTTCGCCTTGGCGCGCTCGAGCATGATCCGCGACGCGCGGAACTCCTCGCGGCGGTGCACGAGCGTGACGCTGCGGGCGAACTTGGTCAGGAAGGTGGCCTCCTCCATCGCGGAGTCGCCGCCGCCGACCACGACGATGTCCTGGTCGCGGAAGAAGAAGCCGTCGCACGTGGCGCAGGCGCTGACGCCGCGGCCGAGGAGCCGCTCCTCCCCCGGGATGCCGAGGTAGCGGGCGGCGGCACCCATCGCGAGGATGACGGCGCGCGCGTAGTAGGTCTCGCCGTTCGCGACGACCTTCTTGACCGGGCCGTCCAGCTCGATCTCCTCGACGTCCTCGGTGCGGATGTCCGCGCCGAAACGCTTGGCCTGCTCACGCATCTCGTCCATGAGATCCGGGCCCATGATGCCCTCGCGGAAGCCGGGGAAGTTCTCCACCTCGGTGGTGGTCATCAGCGAGCCGCCGAACTGGGTGCCCTCGAAGAGCAGGGGCTCGAGCTCCGCACGGGCGGCGTAGACGCCGGCGGTGTATCCGGCGGGTCCGGAGCCGACGATGATGAGGTCGTGGATGGTCACGTCAGTGGTCATGTGCGCCTTCTGCGATATGGGCAGGTGGATGCCGGTGGGTGTCCGTCAGCTGTGGACGGGGTCCGGGGCGAGTTCGGCGATCAGTGCCTCGACCTTGGCCTTGATCTCGTCGCGGATTGGGCGGACCGCGTCGACACCCTGTCCGGCCGGATCCTCGAGAACCCAGTCCCGGTAGGACTTTCCGGGGAAGACGGGGCAGGTGTCGCCGCACCCCATCGTGATCACCACATCCGATGCCTGCACCGCATCGGTGGTGAGGATCTTCGGGGATTGGGTCGAGATGTCGATGCCTACCTCGGCCATCGCCAGGGTCGCGGCGGGGTTGACCTGGTCGGCCGGGGCGCTGCCCGCGGAGCGGACCTCGATCCGGTCACCGGCGAGCGCGGTGAGGAATCCGGCGGCCATCTGGGAGCGGCCAGCGTTGTGCACGCAGACGAACAGGACCGACGGCGTGGGGTTCGGGGATGCGGTGGTCATCGAGAACCTTTCAAGAAGTGGGAGGTCAGAGGGTGCGGGGAGCAGTGTTGAGATCGGACAGCAGGGCGCGGACCCGGACGTCGATCTCATCCCGGATCGCGCGCACCATCTGTGGGGACTGGCCTTCGGGATCGGCGACAGCCCAATCGAAATAGCGTGTGCCCGGACGGACCGCGCAGGCGTCGCCGCAGCCCATCGTGACCACGACGTCCGCGGCGGCAACGACCTCGTCGGTGAGCGGCTTGGGGTAGGCCGCGCCGAGGTCGATGCCGCGCTCGGCCAGGACCGAGAGCACGGTCGGGTCGATCCGGTCGGTCGGCGCCGACCCTGCGGAGCGGACGTGGACGCGGCCACCGCCGTGGTGGTCGAGCAATGCTGCAGCCATCTGGGAGCGGCCGGTGTTGTGGGCGCACACGAACAGCACCTCGGGCACCGTTTTCGCGACAACTCCGTCGGCTTGCGCCCGGGCGGTGAGACGTTCGGCCGCCAGCCGCGGGGCGAGCGCGCTCAGATGGGTGTGCACCGTGGCGGTTTCACGCAGTGCGGCGTAGGACTCGAACACCGCCCTCTCCACGGTCTCCGGGGAGAAGATTCCGGTGTACCTGCCGGCGAGGTGCTCGGCGGCGCGGCGCAGCACTGCTTCGGGAACGAGCAGTTCGGACTGGTGGCGGTCGGAGTGCTGGGACATGTTCGTCTCCTGGCCTTCTCGGGTCACGAAGCGGTGGGTGCGGGTGCGGCCTTGCGGGTGAAGCGTTTACGCAGCGCGAGGGAGACGTACACCAGCCCGACCAGGACCGGGACCTCGATCAGCGGGCCGACGACACCGGCGAGTGCCTGGCCTGAGGTGACGCCGTAGGTGGCGATCGCCACCGCGATGGCGAGCTCGAAGTTGTTGCCGGCCGCAGTGAACGCGAGGGTGGTGGTGCGCTCGTAGCCGAGCCCCATTGCGGCGCCGAGGGCGTAGCCGCCGCCCCACATGATCGCGAAGTACGCCAGCAGTGGGATTGCGATCCGCACGACATCGAGTGGCTGCGAGGTGATCCGGTCGCCCTGCAGCGCGAACAGGATCACGATGGTGAACAGCAGCCCGTAGAGGGCCCAGGGGCCGATCTTCGGCAGGAACCGCTCCTCGTACCAGTCGCGGCCCTTGGCCTTCTCCCCGAAGTGGCGGGTGAGGAACCCGGCGAGCAGCGGGATCCCGAGGAAGATCAGCACCGATTTCGCGATCTGCCACGGCGAGGTGTCGATGGTGGTCTGCTCGAGCCCGAGCCAGCCGGGCAGGACCGAGAGGTAGAACCAGCCGAGGACGGCGAACATGATCACCTGGAACACCGAGTTGATCGCCACGAGCACCGCGGCGGCCTCTCGGTCACCGCAGGCGAGGTCGTTCCAGATGATGACCATCGCGATGCACCGGGCTAGGCCGACGATGATGAGTCCGGTCCGGTATTCGGGCAGGTCTGGCAGGAAGATCCAGGCGAGGGCGAACATCAGTGCCGGACCGAGGACCCAGTTCAGCAGGAGCGAGCCCAACAGGAGTTTGCGGTCTCCGGTGACGGTGTCGAGGCGGTCGTAGCGCACCTTCGCCAGCACCGGGTACATCATGATCAGCAGGCCCAGTGCGATCGGCAGCGAGATGCCGTCGAGTTCGACGGCGCCGAGCGCGTCCCCGAGGCCCGGGATCATCCGGCCGAGCAGCAGCCCGGCGATCATTGCGACACCGATCCATACCGGCAGGAAGCGGTCCAGGGTGGAGAGTTTGCCGACGACGGCGGGGTGTGTGGTCGTCTCGGTCACCGCGCTACCTCCACGGCGACGACGGCGTCGGCCGGCGTGCAGGTCGAGCCTTCGACGACGCCGACCTCGGAGGAGAGCACCGCGGAGAGCTGGGCCAGCGCCGACGGGATCACTCGGTAGTAGACCCAGGTTCCGCGGCGTTCGCAGTCGAGCAGACCGGCCTCGCGCAGCACCTTGAGGTGATGGGAGATCGTCGGCTGTGACAGTTCGAATGCCGGGGAGATGTCGCACACACAGCTCTCGCCGTTCTCGTGGCTGGCGATCAGGCTGAGCATCCGCAGCCGCACCGGATCCCCGAGTGCCTTGAACATTCGGGCCAGGTCGCAGGCCCAATCCGACGTCAACGGTTCCCGCGTGAGGGGCGAGCAGCAGGCCTCGACCCCACTCGACGATTGATTCGACATGCGTCTATATTGACTCTTATCGATTCAACTCGTCAACCGAACGGCCGGTGAACACGGCCACCCTTGGGAGGACGCTCGTGAGCAAACCGTCGGTGTTGTTTGTCTGTGTGAAGAACGGCGGCAAGTCCCAGATGGCGGCCGGGCTGATGCGCAGGGCCGCCGGCGATGCGGTCGAGGTGCACTCGGCCGGAACCAAGCCCGGTGCCGCGGTCAACGCCCTGTCCGCGCAGTCGCTCCTCGAGGTCGGCGTGGACATAACCGCCGAGACCCCGAAGGCGATCGACCCGCAGCTGCTGCGCGCAGTCGACGTGGTGGTCACCCTCGGCCGCGAGGCTCACATCGATCCCGTCCCGGGGACCCGGTTCGAGAACTGGGACACCGACGAGCCGTCCGAACGCGGCATCGACGGTATCGAGCGCATGCGCCTGGTCCGTGACGACATCGCCGCCCGCGTCACCCGGCTCGCCGGCCAGCTGGCTGTCCCATCCACCTCCGACAACTGAGAGGACCCCCTGATGAGCCGTATCGAGGTTTTCGAGCCCGCACTGTGCTGCAACACCGGAGTGTGCGGCGACGACGTCGACCAGAACCTGGTCACCTTCACCGCCGACATGGACTGGATCAGCTCCCAGGGCGGTGACATCGCCCGCTTCAACCTCGCGAATGAGCCGCTTGTCTTCGCCGAGCGGGAACCGGTCAAGGCGTTCCTGCAGCTCTCCGGGTCCGAGGGCCTGCCGCTGGTTCTCGTCGACGGTGTCACCGCCGCCGTCGGCCGCTACCCCGACCGCGCCCAGCTCGCCAAGTGGGCCGGCCTCGACACCGACACCGCCGCGGCGCCCGCCGGGATCCAGATGCTCGGGCTCACCGACACCACCGGTGCCGGATCCTGCTGCGGCGATGGCGCGGACAACACCAGCTGCTGCTGAAAGGTCGATCCATGAAGTTCCTCGACGATGCGCCCCGCTTCCTGTTCTTCACCGGCAAGGGTGGGGTCGGGAAAACCTCGATCGCTTGCGCCTCCGCCCTCGCCCTGACCCGCGAGGGCAAGAAAGTCCTGCTCGTGAGCACCGATCCTGCCTCCAACGTGGGACAGGTCTTCGGGCTGGCCATCGGCAACACCATCACCGAGGTGCCCGCCGTCCCGGGGCTTTCGGCACTCGAGATCGACCCGGAGCAAGCCGCGGCCGCCTACCGCGAACGCATCATCGGACCCGTTCGAGGACTGCTTCCCGAGAAGGAACTGGCATCGATCACCGAACAGCTCTCCGGGTCGTGCACCACCGAGATCGCCTCGTTCAACGAGTTCACCGCGCTGCTCACCGACGACGAGACCATCTCTGGGTTCGATCACGTCCTGTTCGACACCGCCCCCACCGGCCACACCGTCCGGCTGCTCCAGCTGCCCGGATCGTGGACCGACTTCCTCGACGACGGCAAGGGCGACGCCTCCTGCCTCGGCCCGCTCTCCGGGCTCGAGAAGCAGCGCACCGCCTATGCCGGCGCCGTCGCCGCCCTCGCCGACCCGCAGCGGACCCGACTGGTCCTCGTCGCCCGACCGCAGCGCTCCCCGCTCGCCGAGATCGCCCGCACTCACACCGAACTCGCCGACATCGGACTGGCCAACCAGTACGTCGTCATCAACGGCGTCCTGCCCGCCTCCGACGACCACGACGAGTTGGCGGCCGCGATCCGCGACCGCGAACAGGCCATCCTCGCGGACCTGCCCGCCGAACTGCGGGCCCTGCCCTTCGACGAGATCGACCTCAAGGCCACCAACATGGTCGGCGTCGACGCCCTCGACACCCTGTTCAGCGCAGCGAACCTGGATACACCGGCACAAACCGATTCCCCCGACCTGGTGCCGGACGCACCGCTGAGCGCTCTCGTCGACGAGCTCGCCGCCGACGATCACGGCCTGATCATGTGCATGGGCAAGGGCGGAGTCGGCAAGACCACCATCGCTGCCGCGATCGCAGTCGCACTCGCCGAACGCGGCCACCAAGTGCACCTGACCACCACCGACCCGGCCGCCCACCTCACCGACACCCTCGCCGGCACCCTCGACAACCTGACCGTCTCACGCATCGACCCCACCGAGGCCACCGCCGCGTACCGCGACCGCGTCATGGCCGGCAAGGGCGCCAACCTCGACGAGCAGGGCCGCGCGAACCTCGCCGAGGACCTCAAGTCCCCGTGCACCGAGGAAGTCGCTGTCTTCCAGGCCTTCTCCCGCGTCATCCATGAATCGCGTCGACACTTCGTCGTCGTCGACACCGCCCCCACCGGCCACACCCTGCTGCTGCTCGACGCCACCGGCTCCTACCATCGCGAGATCGCCCGCCAGATGGGCGAGAATACGAACTTCACCACCCCGCTGATGCGGCTGCAGAACCCCGACGAGACCAAAATCGTGCTGGTCACCCTTGCCGAAACCACACCACGCCTCGAAGCCGCCGGCCTGCAAGCCGACCTCGAACGCGCGGGCATCCACCCGTGGGCGTGGGTGGTCAACAATTCCCTCGCTGCCGCACACCCGACATCGCCGCTGCTGCGGCGGCGCGCGGACGCTGAGGTCGGCGAGCTCGACACCATCGTCGCCGAGCACTCCGATCGGTACGCGGTTGTGCCGATGGCACCCACCGAGCTTGTCGGGATCAGCGCCTTGCAGGCACTCATCTAGTGCCGATCGGCCGCGGCGTTAGCCACGCCGTCCACCCAGTCCGAGAGCGGTTCCGTCACTCCCGAAGGTTGTGTGCAGAGCACTTCTGACATCCCTGCAGTCGACTTCTGAAACTGACATCGACCTGGACCGTCGCAGGCCGCGCAATGGTGCAAAACTCGTGTCACAAACCGATGATTCATAAATTGCTGTGTCGGTGAGTTCTGGAACACTGTCGCCTCGTGAACGAACTTTTGGGCTACGCAAGGGTCTCAACCACCGATCAAACGATCGACGCGCAGGCGGACGCTCTGAGAACGTGTTTGTGATCTCTGGTGCTCGAGGCGACCGGCGTGGAAGAAGGGGATCGGAGTGGACTCCTGGTAGGTCAGTAGGTGCTTACGCCACGACCCGACCAGGAGCCCACATTGTCATCATCGCGCATCACGCTGTGCCCGTCATGCCCTACCCCCGACCACGCCGCCGGGCATCGGTGCCGGGTGTATCCGTCGTCGTCGGTCACCGACGCACAGTGGGCGATCCTCGAGCCGCTGCTCCCGCCTCCCGGCAACGTCGCAGGGCGCGGTGGACGTCCCGAGAAGCACTGCCGCCGAATGGTGCTCGATGCCATCTTCTACGTGGTGCGGGGTGGGATCGCGTGGCGGCAGCTGCCGGTGGAGTTCCCGCCGGCGATGACGGTGTACGCGATCTTCGCCCGCTGGGTGCGGGCCGGGACGTGGCTGCGGATCCACGACGCGCTGCGCGACCGGATCCGGATCACCGACGGCCGCGACCCCCGGCCGACGGCGGCGGTCATCGACTCGCAGTCGGTGCCGGGCGCGGACACCGTGCCCGGTGACAGCCGCGGCTACGACGCCGGGAAGAAGACCAACGGCCGCAAGCGTCACCTCGCGGTGGACACCAACGGGCTGCTGCTGGCGGTCGTGGTCACCGCCGCGGGTATCCAGGACCGGGACGGCGCCCATCGGCTTCTGGCCGTGTTGCGGGACCGGTTCTCCACGATCGAGCTCGTGTGGGCGGACGGTGGCTATGCGGGACGGCTCGTGCGGTGGGCGAAAGACGTGCTGTCCCTGGGCATCGAGATCGTCAAACGCAACGACGATGTGCGCGGCTTCACGGTCCTGCCGCGGCGATGGGTGGTCGAGCGGACCCTGGCCTGGCTGTGCAAGCACCGCCGCTGCGTGCGCGATTACGAGACCCGCCCCGACCATCACGAGGCGATGGTGCACGTCGCCACGATCATGACACTCTCACGCCGACTCGCCCGTACGGCGTGACCCTCACCCCGGCGTTTTCAGATGCACTCTGAGAGCTGCCGGCTGTTCGAGGGTCTGGACCGAGACCGCCAGCGGGGCCACCACCGCCCGCCCGGAGCTGGCCGATCTGTTCACGCACCTGCGCGATAATGGGACAGTCGGTTATTGAAACTCCCCGAATGCTGGGTATCGGTGTTCATCGATGAGGCCAGCTGGGATTGGTCTTCGGGGCTTCGCTGCTTCTATCGCACGGACAACGCGTTGATCAGGGCATCGTTCAACACTGCGGTGGGGCTCATCGGCATGGTGTGATGGGTTGCCCCTTCGACGACGATTGAACGCAGTCGAGGGATCGACTCTGCGATGTCCGTGGCGAGCTGTCCACTGTCATGCACTTTGCTGTCGGCCGCGAGGATCACCGTCGTATCGACGGTCAGTTCATCGAGTGCACTTCGCTTGGGGCGCTTGGGAACAATGGTTTTCGACTTCGGGAAGTACGCCGCGCCTCGGGCGAGCAAGTCGAGCCAGTCTTCGTCGACGTCCTGTCCGCCGGTCTCCCAGCGAATGAACTCACGTTCACGCTTCTCGTTGGGACGCAACAGTAGCGGTACAGCGCGGGCAAGGTAGGAAGCCCGCATTCCGGCGAAACACGAATTGGGGTCGAGCAGCACCAGGTTCCGGACTCGGTCCGGCTCGCGCAGTGCGTATGCGAGCGCGATCATCGCGCCGTAGGAGTGCCCGACGAGACCGAAGTCGGTCAGGCCAGCGGCCTCGGCGACGGCGTTGAGCCAGAACATCAGGTCGTCGACCGACCGCAGGCGGTCGCCGTCGGCGATGCTTCGACCAGCGTCACCGATCAGATCTACCGCGTAAACCCGGAACCGGTCCGCGAGAGCAGCCACGTTCTCGAACCACACAGTGGACGTAGCCCCCGCGCCCGGCAGAAGGACTACAGGCGGAGCATCGAGCGGTCCGCACACGTTCACCCGGGTGGTCCCGTACTGCGACGTGAGATCGACACAGGTGACGTCGACCGGCCACTTCTCGAGCACGCGATCGTAGGCACGGTAGAAGGCAACCCCTTCGGCCGTGGTCGTGAAATCGACAGTCGACAGCGGGGGCATCCGGGCTCCTCGGTAATTAACTCGATACATCGAGATACTATGGCTGTCGAGATAGTAGATTGTCAGGGCAATGTTGTCGACCACGGGAGAGTGCGATGGATGCCGGGCGCGAGCCTGTCGAGGACTCTCTGGACACCGTTCATCGACTACGCGCACTGGTGGTCGAGTTGCACCTGCTCGGTGCGGATTTCGCTCGAAAGCACGGTCTGCACGCCACCGATCTCCGGGCATTGATCTGCCTACTCGACGCGGAGCGCAACGACCGCGAGGCGACCCCGACGTGGTTGAGGGAGCAGCTTCACCTCAACTCCGCATCGGTGACCGCACTGATCGATCGCATGGAGAAGTCCGGGCACGTACGCCGGCGGCGAGACCACCGGGACCGCAGGAGAGTACTGATCCACGTCACCCCCGAAGCCGTGCAACTCGGCCAGTCATTCTTCGGCCCGGCGATCGCGAACGCTACGAACGCCATCGGCACGTACAACGCAGGGCAGATACAGACGATCGCAAGCTTCCTGGCCGACATGCAACAGGCCATCGACGACGCCCGAACGAGTCAGACGACCAGGCCACCCGTCGTCCCGGCCCGACACTCCCGAGGCTGACCCTGAGTACGTCCTAGCGCCAGTTCAGGCGTGGTCAGGGCACAACATCGTCGGTTTCGTTTGCCATCCTGATTCGGTGAGCCATCGCCGGGCCGGTCCGGGCAGCTCGTCGTTGATGTGGCCGTCGGTGGCGAGTTCCCCGGCGAGGATGGGTCCGTCTCCGCAGACAGTGCAGGCGACATCAACGGCGGGATCGTTGGGTTGGCAACTGCGGCAATGGTGTCGGCTGACGATCTCGCCGGGAACGTCGGGATCGAGGTATAGCCAGGAGACGGCCAGATCGGCGCGCTGGTGAGCCGCCTCGGAACGGGTGGCGGGCTCGTGCCCGCAGCTCGGGCAGTCGCGCAGCGTCTTTCACGCAGGCGTGGGGTGTTCGAGCGTGGCCACTGCCAGATCAGCGGTGGCCGCCTGGTGATCTGCCGCCACGATGTCGGCCTTTTTCAAGTGTCCGTACAGAGTGGTGCGGCGCACGCCGAGAAGGCCGGCAATCTGAGCGACGGTGTGTTCGCCGGCGTCGTAGAGGCGTTGGGCGTGCTCGACCTGCTCGGCGGTGAGTTTTGACGGCCGCCCACCCTTGCGGTGTGACTCTCACCTTCGTTTGGCGGGATTTCGCAGCTTGATTTGGCGGGTCAGGTGAGGCCGACGACGAGGGTGGAGCGGGCAGCTTCGACGACGTCGTCGGTGATGGTGTTGAGCTCGTTGATCCTCATGACCCTGTGCATCTGAGTGAAGAGCCTGTCGATGAGGCGGAAGTTGCCGCGGGTGATTCGCGCGATTGCTGCGATGGCTTGTGCGTCGGTGAAATCGTCGGGATCGAGGGTTTGGCCGAGCTTGCGCCAGTGGCGTTCGAGGACGAACTGCAGCTCGTCCTCTGCCAGTGGTCGGTACTCGTGGGCGAAGCCGACGCGACTGTAAAGCTGCGGGAATCGACTGAATTGTTTCTCGAATCCGGGCATGCCGATGAGGATGACGGCGACGTTGTCGCGGTCGTAGCGGTCGCGCAGCATCTCGAGCGCCGTGGCGTTGAGGCGTTCGGATTCGTCGATGATGATGAGTTCGACGTTCTTGTGGCGTCTGGCTATCGGGCTGGTGACCTTGCCGGTCTCACGAAGGTGCACCTCGATGCAGATGGAGACCCGGGCCACGAGGTGGTCGAGATCCTCCTTGACGTGGCGGGGAGTGCTTGCCGGCTCGGGTGTGTAGAAGACCGTCCGCTTCCTGGCTAGCGCGGCGTAGACCGTGGAATCGGAGTCATCGCGTGGACCCCATTCATCGAGGAGCGTTTCGGCCTTATGCAGGTTGGCATACCTCCTGGCTGAGAGGGTTTGCCAGTGCCGGCCTGTCCGAAGCAGATGCCGATCGTGCGTTGGCGGCGCACGGCGTCGGCGAACTCGATGAACCGGCGGTGTTGCTTGGTGGCGATGAACGGTTGCGGGGACATCAGTCGTCCTCCAGGTAGGTGCGAAGTCTCGGCTTTTTCGTTCGGGCCGGTTCTGGGGCCGGCGCAGACGCTGGTGGGCTCGGGTCGACGACGACGGCGATCCGTTCCTTGATCTGACTGCGCAACTGTCGTCGCCGCTCGTTGCGGGCCTCTTGAATCTCTTTGAGGCTGACGGTGGACGATGCATGATCGGGGTCCACGGCTTTACAGATGTATTGGTTCTTGTGGAAGACATGGATCTCGGAGATATCGCGAGGGTCGTACCGGATCACGACCTGCTCTTTGACGTAGGCCGCTAGCAGCGGTGAGACATACCGCAGTCCCTGGAAATGCACGCCGTCTCGGCGGACGACACGAGCGGTAGCCACCGTCAACAGTGAATCGCCCCGGGTCTGTCGGAGGCTCTCGAACCTGTGAAGGATGGAGAGCATGGCAGCACCACGGAAGTACAGCGTTGAGCTGAAGGAACGAGCAACGAGGATGGCGGTCGAAGCCCGCCAGGATCCGGCGA
>NZ_JAIYEP010000008.1 GCF_020515525.1 Rhodococcus yananensis | reverse complement strand
TTCAACCTCACCCGCGCCGCGGCCGCCGTCACCGGCGATCCGAAGCTGGTCAAGGCGACCACCGGCACTATCCGGCGGACCATCGTGTCGGTTCCCGCACGTATCGCGTCGTCGGCACGCCGGTTGACGTTGCATCTACCCCAGAGCTGGCCGTGGGAACCGGCGTGGAACACCCTGTTCGACACGGTGTTCGGACGAAACCGGCCGATCGTCAGCTAACCGGCTCGTCCTTGCCCGTCTACGACACGAAAGATCCAGTGGAACAACCCGGCACGAGCGGTCGGGCGGTCAGCTATCTCCACACTCTGCCCGAAGGCGCGCAAAGGAAGTCACGACGACAGCATCAGCCGATCGGTGCATTGAGGCTTAGTCCGTCCAAACTCGGACGCTCAGGACGTCGGCGTGTCACGCGTCCGGAGCGACTCGACAGTTCGATGTGTATGGCGTGGTAGTGTCCGCGCCCATGTACGCCGTGGATTTCGTTGAGTTCCCGTCCGACTCGGCGGACGCCTCCGGGCGTTGCTGCGAGCAAGCGTTCGGGTGGAAGGCGACCGCGTACGGCCCCGAGTACACCGACGTGAGTAACAGTGGAATCGGTCTTGGGTTTCAATAGGACTCCGCAGAGCGGCCGAGTGCGCCGCTGGTGACGATTCGCACCGATGATCTCGATAAGGCGCGCCGGGATATCGAAGCGGCTGGTGGCGTTATCACCGTCGAGACGTTCGAGTTCCCCGGCGGCCGGCGCTTCCACTTCCGAGAGCCGGGCGGATGCGAACTCGCAGTCTGGCAGCCGACCGCCTGACCGCGCCCAGAACCGACAGAGTTGCCGTCAGCCTAGGTTAGGCTTTCCTGACTCAATTCCTGGAATGGTCTGTCATCGGGTCATGTAGCTGCACGACGGGAAACGCGTCGGCATCTTCTACCTGCGGTTTTGCAGGAAAGATGATCTACCAATTCCAACACGCCGACTGGAGGCATCTGTCGTTCGGCGTGTTGGTTTCATCTTCCCTGCATCTCGTCATGTGGTATTTCCGGTCCTCCGCCGACGATGCCCCGACGTGGATCCCCGCGGCGGACCTGACCGAGCTGGCCGATCCGGCCGCCTCGGCATGCGACGTCGGTGTCCACGAACGTGTTGCCGCGTCGGCGCTCCCGGTGATCGCGAGCGGACTCGGATTCGTCGGCGCCGCGTGTGCGACGGCGTCGACGGCGTTCCGTGCGACCTTCGTTCCCCGCTCGCGCGCCGGATCGCGGCGCAGTCGTGCCGTCGAGAGTGGGTGAATCGACCGGGTTGACCGGAATGTGATTGTGTGCGTGCATATTCCACCGGATCTGGGTAACCGCGTCCGCTACCGGGATGCGCGTGTTACGTTTCGGGAGGTCGGGTGGCGCCGGCCGACGATTGTGGGGAGCGATCGGAGGGATGGGTCGATATGTATTACAGCAGCGGCAATTACGAGGCATTTGCTCGACCGCGTAAGCCGGAGGGAGTGGACCGCAAGACCGCATGGTTCGTCGGTTCCGGGCTGGCGTCGCTGTCGGGCGCGGCGTTCATGATCCGGGACGGCCGGATGTCCGGCGACCGGATCACCATCCTCGAACGGTTGAAACTTCCCGGCGGCGCACTCGACGGGATCAAGGAGCCGAAGAAAGGCTTCGTCATCCGCGGCGGACGCGAGATGGAGAACCATTTCGAATGCCTGTGGGATCTCTTCCGCTCGGTACCGTCCCTCGAGGTCGAGGACGCCAGCGTGCTCGACGAGTTCTATTGGCTCAACAAGGACGATCCGAACTCGTCGCTGCAGCGCGTCACCGAGCGGCGCGGGCAGGATGCACACACCGACTTCGAGTTCGGTCTGAACTCGAAGGCACAGCGCGACATCATGAAGATCTTCCTGACTCCGCGTGACGAACTCGAGAACAAGCGGATCGACGAGGTGTTCGGCGAGGACTTCCTGGCGAGCAACTTCTGGCTGTACTGGCGAACGATGTTCGCCTTCGAGCAATGGCACAGTGCGCTCGAGATGAAGCTGTACCTGCACCGATTCGTGCACCACATCCGGGGCCTGCCGGATCTGAGCGCGCTCAAGTTCACCAAGTACAACCAGTACGAATCTCTCGTCCTGCCCTTGTACAGGTGGTTGTTGGATCAGGGCGTGCACTTCCGGTTCGATACCGAGGTCACCGACATCGACTTCGCGATCTCCGCCGACGAGAAGACGGCCACACGCATCCACTGGGTCTCCGAGGGCACCCCGGGCGGCGTCGACCTCGGCGAAGACGACCTCGTGCTCACCACCATCGGCTCGCTGACCGAGAACTCGGACAACGGGGACCACCACACGCCCGCGCGCCTCGACGAGGGGCCGGCACCGGCGTGGGATCTGTGGCGCCGCATCGCGGCGAAGGACCCTGCGTTCGGCCGCCCGGACGTCTTCGGATCCCACATCCCGGAGACCAAGTGGGAGTCGGCCACCGTGACGACCCTCGACGAGCGCATCCCGGAGTACATCCGCAAGGTGTGCAAACGGGATCCGTTCAGCGGGCGTGTCGTCACCGGAGGCATCGTCACCGCTCGCGATTCCACCTGGTTGCTGAGCTGGACGGTGAACCGGCAGCCGCATTTCAAGCAGCAGTCGAAGGACCAGATCGTGGTCTGGGTGTACGCGCTGTTCGTCGACGTCCCGGGTGACTACGTCGAGAAGCCCATGCAGGAGTGCACCGGTGAGGAGATCACCCGGGAATGGCTGTACCACCTGGGCGTTCCGGTCGAGGACATCGACGATCTCGCAGCCGACGGCGCGAAGACCGTTCCGGTGATGATGCCGTACGTGACGGCGTTCTTCATGCCGCGTCAGGCGGGGGATCGTCCCGCCGTGGTACCCGAGCATGCGACCAACTTCGCGTTCATCGGTCAGTTCGCGGAGACCACCCGCGACTGCATCTTCACCACCGAGTATTCGGTGCGTACGGGGATGGAGGCCGCCTACCAACTGTTGGGCATCGACCGGGGCGTGCCGGAGGTGTACGGATCCACCTACGACATCCGGACGCTACTGCAGGCGACCTACTTCCTCAACGACAAGAAGGAGGAGGACGTTCCGCTGCCGAAGGCGTTGCGCCGACGACTCGGTGAGAAGCTGGACGAGAACGAGATCGGTCGGTTGCTGCACGAGTACCACATCCTGCCCCGCGAGTAGAACCGGTCCGTCCGCCTCATCCGTGTGGCCTCGAGGAGTACGACGACTCCGCCGGCGTTCGCCCGCATCGAGCGGGCGAACGTCTCGCGTGGTGACGGCAGGGCAACCTTCCGTACTCCGCCGCCGATCGTGGCGGATCGGATCGACTCACATGATGCGGTTCTCCCCGATGGCCTGACGCGCCGGCGATCTCGTCGTAGCGTCGAGGACACACCGTCGCCTGCACGGTGACCGCACTCGGCGAGCACCAGCCCACGCCTCGCCGAGCACATGCAGTTGTGGAGGCACATCATGAGCGACGACAGCTTCGGCACACGCGACACCCTCACGGTCGACGACACCGCATACCGGATCCACCGCATCGACCGCGTTCCCGGCTCCGGCCGGCTTCCCTACAGCCTCAAGGTTCTCCTCGAGAATCTGCTGCGCACCGAGGACGGTCACCTCGTGACCCGCCCGCAGATCGAGGCCGTTGCGCACTGGGATCCCCGATCGGAACACAACCCGGAGATCCAGTTCTCGCCCGCCCGAGTCCTCATGCAGGACTTCACCGGCGTGCCCTGCGTCGTGGACCTCGTGGCGATGCGCGACGCCATGACCGCGCGCGGTGGTGACGTCACCCGCATCAATCCACTGATCCCCACGGAACTCGTCATCGATCATTCGGTGATCGCCGACGTGTTCGGTACCGAGGATGCGTTCCGCATCAACACCGACCTCGAATTCACCCGCAACCGCGAACGTTACGAACTGCTGCGCTGGGCGCAGGGTGCATTCGACGACTTCAAGGTGGTGCCCCCCGGTACCGGCATCTGCCATCAGGTCAACCTCGAGTACCTCGCCCGGGTGGTGTTCACCCGAGAGGCCGCGGACGGGAGGATCGACGCGTACCCCGATTCACTCGTGGGAACCGACTCGCACACACCGATGGTCAACGGCCTCGGCGTCGTCGGGTGGGGTGTCGGAGGCATCGAGGCCGAGGCGGCCATGCTCGGCCAGCCCGCGTCCATGCTGATCCCACAGGTCGTCGGATTCAAGCTCACCGGCGAGTTGGGAGAGGGGACCACCGCGACGGACCTCGTGCTCACCGTCGCCGAGATGCTCCGTAAGACCGGTGTGGTCGGCAAGTTCGTCGAGTTCTTCGGACCGGGAGTCGCGAACGTCCCGCTCGCGAACCGCGCCACCATCGGCAACATGAGCCCCGAATACGGGTCGACGATCTCGATCTTCCCGATCGACGACGTCACCCTGGACTACCTGAGACTGACCGGGCGCAGCGAAGCGCAGGTCAGGCTCGTCGAGGCCTACGCGAAAGAACAGGGACTGTGGCACGATCCCGCCCGCGAACCCGACTTCAGTGAGGTCGTGGAACTCGATCTCTCCACGGTGACGCCGTCGATCGCCGGACCGAAACGGCCTCAGGACCGCATTCCCGTCGCGCTCGCCCCGACAGCCGTCGGCGCGTTGCTCGGTGGAGCGGATGTCCCGGAGGTCGTGTCGCGGGTGCAGGAGGCAGGGCTCGACGAGGCCTCGATGGAATCGTTCCCCGCCAGCGACCCGGTGTCCGTACACGGCCCGGACACGAGCGCGCCGCCCCGCGATCCCGTACCCGACACCGACGTGGGAACACCGCCTTCGGAGAAGGTCGCCGTACGGGTCGGTGACGGACCGGAGTTCGAACTCGACCACGGTCACGTCGTGATCGCCGCGATCACCTCGTGCACCAACACGTCCAACCCCTCGGTGATGATCGGCGCGGCGCTGCTCGCGAAAAAGGCGGTCGAGAAGGGGCTGCGCAGCAAACCGTGGGTCAAGACCACACTCGCCCCCGGATCCCGCATCGTCACCGACTACTACGAGCGTGCCGGTCTCGTGCCGTACCTCGAGAAGCTCGGCTTCTACCTGGTCGGTTACGGCTGCACCACGTGCATCGGCAACTCCGGACCGCTACCGGACGAGATCGCCGCCGCGGTCGACGCGCACGACCTGAACGTCTCCGCCGTCCTGTCGGGCAACCGGAACTTCGAAGGACGCATCCACCCCCAGACGAAGATGAACTTCCTCGCGTCGCCGCCGCTGGTGATCGCGTACGCACTGGCTGGATCGATGCTCGTCGATCTCTTCGAGGACCCGCTCGGCGTCGGCGACGACGGCAAACCCGTGTACTTGCGGGACATCTGGCCGGACACCCGTGAGATCCAGGACGTCATCGACGAATGTGTGCGCTCCGAGATGTTCGGATCCGGCTACGCGGACGTCTACCACGGCGACGACACGTGGCGGAACCTGGATGTCCCCACGGGTGAGGTGTTCGAGTGGAAGGACACGTCGACGTACGTGCGGCGTCCACCGTATTTCGACGGAATGCCAGCGGACCCGGAACCGCTCCGGGACATCGAGGGTGCCCGGGTGCTGGCCCTGCTCGGGGACTCCGTGACGACCGATCACATCTCACCGGCGGGATCGATCCGACGTGACGGCCCGGCCGGGCGCTACCTGCAGGAGCACGGTGTGGATCCCGCGGACTTCAACTCCTACGGATCACGACGCGGCAACCACGAAGTGATGATCCGAGGGACCTTCGCGAACATCCGGTTGCGCAACGGACTCGTCCCGGGGGTCGAAGGTGGTGTCACCCGGTACCTGCCCACCGACGAACGGATGGACATCTACGATGCCGTCCAGCGGTACGCGCAGGACGGTACACCGCTCGTGGTGCTCGCCGGTGCCGAGTACGGATCGGGGTCGTCGAGGGACTGGGCGGCGAAGGGAACCCTTCTGCTGGGGGTGCGCGCGGTGATCGCGCGCTCCTACGAACGAATCCACCGGTCCAACCTCATCGGGATGGGTGTGCTGCCGTTGCAGTTCCCGGAGGAAACCTCGGCCGAGAGCCTCGGGATCACCGGAGAGGAGGAGTTCACGATCACGGGACTCGCGGCGGCGGACGGCATCCCCGAGACCGTGCATGTGCGGGCCGGGGACGTGGAGTTCGATGCGCCCGTCCGGATCGACACACCCGCCGAAGCGGCCTACTTCCGCCACGGCGGCATCCTTCAGTACGTGCTACGGCAACTCGGTCGGTGACCGAGCGACAGCCGATGGCCGAAGCGCAGCGGGGCCGGTCAACGACCGGCGTCCCGCAGCATGTCGGCCAGAGCGCCGCGGTCGGACACATCGAGCTTGGTGCATGCCCGGTAGATGTGGCCCTCGACCGTCCGCACCGACACCACCAGTCGTTCCGCGATCTGTCTGTTCGACAGCCCTGCAGCTGCCATGGACGCGATCTCCCGCTCGCGACTCGTCAACGGCAGCGGATGCGCGGCCTGCTCGAGCGCCGGTGACGAGAATCCGTCGCACTGCACGGCGAGCGCCGCGGCGGCCGCCGCGGACTCGAGCGCCGCGCGTCCCGGTGCACCGTCGGCGTACGCCACGGCGGCCTGCGCGTAGGCGTCGGCAGCGTCGGGCAGCGCACCGATGTCTTCGAATCGTACGGCGGCCGAGCGCAGCAGGTCGCCGTCGCCGTCGGCCAGCGCCCGGGCCTGTGCGGCCATGATGGGGACGAGGGCACCGTCGCACACGTCCGCCAGAGCGGTGAGTCGACCCGCCGTCGTGCGATCACCGAATCGGGTCGCGGTGTGCAACGCCTCGGCTTCGATCGCCGACTGACCGGCCGCCGCGGCGATCGCGGCGGCACGTCGCGCCTGGGTGACGGCCACCGACACCTCACCGCGGCCGGCCGTGCACCACGCTTCCGCGACCACCAGGGTCGGTTCGAACACCGCGACGTGCCGACCGCTGCGGGAACGCGCCTGCACGACCGCGTTCCGTGCTTCGTGGAACCTGCCGAGAGCGGCGCACCCACGGGCCAGCGCGATGTATGCGGGAACGCTCCACGACACCGCGCCGGACGGACCCGGCGCCTCGGCGCCACCACCGCTCGGCGCGGTGCCGGGGTCGAGGGCGGCGACGGCCTGCTCGAGCCGGCGGGTGGCGTCGCCGAATCGGCCGCGGGCGATCTCCACGGCGCCCACCAGGATGTTCGCCAACCCCCAGGCGATGAACAGGCCACTCGACACCACCCGCTCGTAGGAGTGGCTCTGGCTCTCCGCCTCGTCCCGGTAGCGCAGCGCCAGATGTTCGGCGGCGGCGAGGTCTCCCACGTGCAGGGCGGCGAGAACCTCGCCGAGTGCAGCGGGGAAGTGCAACAGGCCGTCGACGCGGTGGGCGACCGCCGCGCGGCGGGTGGCCATCGCGGGTACCTCGTGTCCGCGTCCCATCACGGCCAGGGCGAGGCCGCCGCCGAAGCAGGCCCACTCCACGGCCCACGGAGAGGCATGCTCGGCATCGAGGACGGTGCGTGCGGTCGTCAGTGCATCGTGCGGGCGATTCGCGAAGACCGCGCAGGCGCATTCGATTCCGTCGACGATCCGGTGCAGTCCGGGGTGGGTGACGTGATCCCGGAGGATCGCCAGAACCGCGTCGGCGCGGTCTGCGGACCCCATGGCCCAGAACAGGTTGGAGATGCGGGACGTGCCCCACCGGATCAGTCGGGCCTGGTCGAGCGATTCGGGATCGTACGCCGCCAGTAACTCCTCGGCCTCCGTCGCGCGTCCGAGCCACATGAGGGCACGGGCGAGGAGCTCGGCGGAGTCGAAGTCCGCGGACTGTCGGTGCGCGGCGCGCGCGAGGCGCTCGGCCAGCGGTGCGTTCGCCAGGGTGATCGCGTCGTGCGCGGCGGACGTGAGCAGATCGGCGTCGACGGGACGGTTGCTGTCGAGTGCCAGATCGGCGAGCAGGATCCGTTCGACGGGGCCCTGAGCGGGATGCCCGGTGAGCGCGTCCACGAGTTGCCCGCGGAGGCGGCGCCCGGCCACCCGGCCGATCTCACGTCGGATGACCTCTCCGAACAGGGGATGCGTGTACCGGACGGTCAGGCGTGGGCCGTCGTCGGTGATGTCGATCAATCCCTGGCGTTCGGCCTCCTCGACGGGAGTGTCGCCCGTGAGTGAGCACAGCGCGTCGAGGTCGAGCGGTTCGCAGAACGCGAGGAGCTGCAGGACGTCGACGACCTCTGCCGGCAGATGCTCGAGCCGGTGTTCGAGCAGCGACGCCAGCTCCGGCGTGATCGCCGTTCCTCCCCGCAGCTGCCACACGCCACCGGTTCGGCGGAGAGTGCCGGCGTCTCGGGCGCCTTCCACGAGATGGCGGACGAACAGGGCGTTGCCGCCGGAGGCCCGCCAGATCAGCTCGGCGCTCAGGTCCTCGAGCGGGCCGTCGAGGACGGATTCGACGAGGTCGATGCTCTGTTCCCGCGTGAACGGGGTGACGTCGACACGTAGGAGGTGTTCGTCCTTCCACAGCGAGGTGATGGCGTCCGGCACGGCCTCGCCGCTGCGGACGGTGGCGACCACGTGCACCTCGCGGTCGAGGGTGAGTTGATGCAGGAAGGTTGCGGACAGCGGATCGAGGAGGTGACCGTCGTCGACACCGAGGGTGAGTCGGTCGGACCCGTCGCCGTGATCGTGCAGCAGCTCTTCCCGGGCGGTCGCCAGGAACGACACCGGATCCTGCGCGGCGGGTGCGCGGACGAGGTGCGCGAACGCCCCGAGTGGGATACCTCGGGCGGACTCCGTGCCGGCGATCCAGCGGACGGGTGAGTCCAGTTCCGCGGTCGCCATCCGGGCCAGAGTGGTCTTGCCGACGCCCGCACCGCCGGTGAGCACGGCACCGCCCCGTGCGGGGTCGGACAGAGCGGTGACGATCAGGTCGAGCTCGCACCGTGGAATCAGGGGCCACCGCCGATCCATCCTTCGATGGTAATCCGTTCGATGCTGCGAAACACGTAATCGACTACGCGCGACATACGGGGCAGAGGGCGGCATCGTGGATGTACGCGCAACAGGAACGGACGAAGGCAGAGAGAGGTGCGTCATGGTGGCGCTGCTCGACACCGAGGCCCCCGCGATCGGGACCGATCCGACGGGACCGGGCGGAACCGGACACTCCGATGCCTGGGCTCCGTTCGATGTGACTCGGATCGAGCTGTCCGAGCGTGATCGCCGCCGCGCGGTGTCCGATCTCGACGAACGTGTCGACTGCGGGGATCACTCGGTGCGGCTGCTGGTCGTGCACGACGGCGACGGCGAGCAGTTCGTCGCGGTCGTTCTGGGTGACGTGTGCGGCCGATGCGACGTGATGGTGCGGCAGGTCGACGAGGAGATCCTGCTCCTCATCGGTGGCCGCCCCGTCGTCGGACCACAGATCCTGTTGGGTGTCCCGCCTGTCTCGGCGTTCGCCGGGGCGACCCGCACGGACGGCGACGTGTCACCGGCGCTGCGGTCGCTGTTTGCCCGGAGCGGCGCGCTGTCGGTGGTTCTCACGCCGGGGTGATCCGTCCCGAATCCGGCGAATGCGACTGATACCCAGACGAGTTCGCATTGTGTGCGGGTGTCGCCGGTGACGTGTCCGGCTCGCCCCGCCTGCATCATCGACCGTGGTAGATTTTCGTGCGTCCGGACTCGGTTGCGGATCCACCACCGGTTCCGGTCGCCCGCGACGGCATTCCGAACGAGGGAGCGAAACGTTGGTCGACATCCGCAAGGTCACGGTTCTGGGCGCCGGTGTCCTGGGATCCCAGATCGCATATCAGTCGGCGTTCAAGGGATTCGAGGTCACCTCCTACGATGTCAGTGAGGACGCGCTCGCGGCCGCCCGCGACCGGTTCACGAAGCTCGCCGAGACATACACCCGTGAGGTCCCCGGGGCCGACTCCTCCTCTGTGACAGCAGGAATCGATCGGATCACCCTCACCTCGGACCTGGCCGCGGCGGTGACGGACGCCGACCTGGTCATCGAGGCCGTTCCCGAGATCCTCGACCTCAAACGTGAGATCTACACGAAGATCGGCGAACTCGCGCCCGAGTCGGCCATCTTCGCGACGAACTCGTCGACACTGTTGCCGAGCGACCTGAAGGACTTCACGGGCCGACCGGAACGCTTCCTCGCGTTGCACTTCGCGAACAAGGTGTGGCAGTTCAACACCGCCGAGGTGATGGGCACGGCCGACACCGATCCGGCGGTGTACTCGGCGGTCGTCGGCTTCGCGAACGACATCGGCATGGTTCCCATCGAACTGCACAAGGAGAAGGCCGGATACGTCCTGAACTCCCTGCTGGTTCCGTTCCTGAACGCCGCGGTGGACCTCGTTGCCGGCGGTTACGCCGACCCCGAAGCGGTCGACAGGACGTGGATGGTCGCGACCGGTGCACCGATCGGTCCCTGCCGGATCTTCGACATCATCGGGTTCACCACCCCGTACAACATCATGTCGCACGGTGATGCACACGCGCAGGAACTCGCGGCGTGGCTCAAGGAGAACTACATCGACAAGGGCAAGCTCGGACTCGCCTCGGGTGAGGGTTTCTACCGATACCCGGAGGATCCCTCCGGCGACTGAGCGGTTCGGGGGCCCGGTCCGTCGCGTCGCCCGAGCGCTCCGGTGTCCTCGACGCGGGTTCCTCGACGTGGACGACCGTGCCCCGGCCCCTCGCCTTCGCGTCCGTGTGCGGCCACCGCGTACCGGTAGCCTGCACGGGCACTGATCGGTGCCCGCGCCGACGTGATGGAGAATCGGGTGGTCGGGATCACATTTCGGTCGTACTCTGACTCCATGAAGCACATCACCACCGGTCCACACGATCTGACGGTCGATGTGGGCGACACGATCGAACTGCACCTGCCGGAGAACACCTCCCGCGACTACTGCTGGTCGACCACGCGGATCGGCAAGGGCCTGAACCTGCGCGACATCCGGTTCGTCCCGTCCAAGAATCCGCTGCCGGGCGCAACCAGCGAGCGTGTGTTCTACGTGCAGGCCAAACGGCCCGGCGTGTGGCCGTTGTCGTTGCGTATGCGCAAACATCTCGATCTGGCCGCGTCGTTCGCCGACATGACCATCACCGTCACCTGAGGGCGGCCGATGGTTCTCGACCCGCACGAAATGCTTGCGTGCGCGCTCGCCGAGGCGGAAGCAGGTTTCGCCGAGGGCGGCGTGCCCATCGGCGCGGCACTCTACGACGCGGACGGCACGCTGCTCGGACGCGGCCGCAACCGTCGCGTGCAGGACGGTGATCCGTCCGTCCACGCGGAGACCGCGGCTTTCCGTGCGGCCGGACGCCGTCGCGACTACCGGTCGACCACGATGGTGACCACCCTCGCTCCGTGCTGGTACTGCAGCGGGCTGGTCCGCCAGTTCGGTATCGGGCACGTCGTCGTCGGTGATGCGGCGACCTTCGCCGGTGGGATCGAGTGGCTCGCCGGGGCAGGCGTGGACGTGACGGTGCTCGACGATCCGCGCTGCGTGGCGCTGATGACCCGGTTCGTGGACGAACAACCGGACCTGTGGAACGAGGACATCGGGATATCGTGAGCGGCGGAGCCGAACGGTACCCGGCGTGAGGGTCGACGACGAGGGGGAGTGGCGGACTGTGCGATCCGGCCGGTCGACGGGAACGCGGTGGGGAGTCGGCGCGGCCACGGCCGCACTCCTGCTCACCGCCTGCACGGGTGATGATCCGAAACCGGGGTCACCGCCGGTGCTGCCCGCGGACCGCGTGGTGTTCGGGCTCGGCAGCACCGGGCACGGCTGGATGTCGCACACGGTGCAGCAACTGCACTCGCCGACGCTCACCATCCACGGGGACGGCCGTGTCGTCTTCGTCGACACCGGCACGGTCACGGGGCCGGGAACCTCGATGGCGCCGCCGGAATACCGGGTCGCCCGCGTCGACCCGGTCGACGTGTCGGCGTTCGCCCACGATCTGGAGCAGCAGAACCTCGTCGATCTCGGCACGGATGTGGGGATCCCCGGTGTGACCGATCAGGCCACCACGACGGTGACTCTGCACGCGTACGGAGAACCCGCCGATCTGCGGGTGTACGCCTTCGCTCCGCGGTTCGAGGAGGGACTGTCCGCCGATGCGCTCACCAACCGTGCGGCGCTGCGCGCGGCCATCGAGGACGCGTGGGAGTTCACCCGGGGCCACTCCGAACCCTACGTTCCGCAGACCGTCGCCGTCTTCCAGCTTCCCGGCGCCGATGCACCCGCCGACGACGTCCCGGAGTGGCCGGGTCCGGACCCGCAGAGCTTCCTCACGGAGGGTGTCGGCGGCGCCGCGGGCGAGATCACCGGAGAGTCCGCCGCGGTCGTGTACGCCGCCGCGCGCGGCAACCCGCACGCGTACTGGTCGGTCGGCGACGCCGTCATGAGGCTCGTCGTGGACCCCGTACCGTGAGGGCGAGCGGGACGCGACCCTCAGCGGTGAGTCGGCGGAGCGTCGAGATCGGGCGCCGAGTACGTGTCACACGCGGAGACCAGACCCGTACGGTAGCCGGCCAGGAACCACTTCTGTCGCTGCTCGGACGACCCGTGCGTCCACGCCTCCGGGTTCACCCGGCCGGTCGCCGCGGCCTGGATCCGGTCGTCGCCGACGGCGGATGCGGCGGACAGGGCGTCGCGGATGTCGGCGTCGGTGAGCGGTACGAGGAAGGGCTCACCGGTGGTGGGGTCGGGGGTCTTGTCGGCGTGGTACGCCCACACCCCGGCGTAGCAGTCGGCCTGGAGTTCGGTGCGTACCGCACCGGACTCGGGGCCCCGGGGATCCGACTGGGCGCGGCCCAGATCGCCGAGTTGATTCTGTAGATGGTGCCCGACCTCGTGGGCGACGACGTACTCCTGCGCCAGCGGACCGCCGCTCGACCCGAATCGGGTCACCAGTTCTTGGAAGAAGCTGCTGTCGAAGTACCCGGTCTGATCGGCCGGGCAGTAGAACGGGCCGATATCGCTGGTTGCGTTCCCGCAGCCGGTGGATGTGGAACCGGTGAAGATCGCGATATCGGGCTGCACATAGGCGATACCGGTCTGGTCGGCGAGTTGCTGTTCCCACACCGAATCGAGGGATCCGGCGGTGTAGAGGATGCGGCAGTCGACATCGGTGTTGGCGTCGGCGCCGGTCCGGCAGTGTTCCAGGCCGCCGCCATCGAACTGCGCACTGTCGTCGGCCGTGCCGGACCCCAGCAGCGACGACGGATCCCCGCCGAGGAGCAGCGCGAGTACCAGGACGATGATGCCGCCGACCCCGCCGCCGAGTGCGATCTTGCCGCCGCGGCCACCGCCGCCGGTCCGGACACGGCCGGGGTCCATCCGGGCGCCGTCGTTGAACGTCATGCCTCCGCCTCTACCTTCGTCGGGTCACTCGAGCGGGACAAGCTTGGCACGAGCGAATGGGCACGGGTGTGCTCGGGCCGTTCGTGTCTTTCGTAGGATTGCAGCGGCGAACCCCGTCGATGAGCGTTTCGAAAGGAATTCCGTGCTGCGCACCCATCTCGCCGGCTCGTTGCGAGCCGAGCACGCCGAGCAAACCGTCACCCTCACCGGTTGGGTTGCCCGGCGCCGCGACCACGGCGGGGTCATCTTCATCGACCTGCGCGACGCATCCGGAGTGGTGCAGGTGGTGTTCCGCAACGCCGACGTGCTCGAGCAGGCCCACCGCCTGCGCGCCGAGTACTGCGTGAAGGTCACCGGCGTCGTCGAGGTCCGGCCCGAGGGCAACCAGAACTTCGACATCCCCACCGGCGCCGTGGAGGTGAACACCACCGAACTCGAGGTGCTGAACGAGGCGGCGCCGCTGCCGTTCCAGCTCGACGACCAGGCAGGTGAGGAAGCGCGGCTGAAGTACCGCTACCTCGACCTCCGCCGCGAAGGCCCCGGCAAGGCCATCCGGCTGCGCAGCAAGATCAACGCCGCCGCACGGGCGGTGCTCGCGCACCACGAGTTCGTCGAGGTCGAGACCCCCACCCTGACTCGCTCGACACCCGAGGGCGCCCGCGACTTCCTCGTGCCCGCTCGTCTGCAGCCGGGCAACTTCTACGCACTGCCGCAGTCCCCACAGCTGTTCAAGCAGCTGCTCATGGTCGGCGGTGTCGAACGCTACTTCCAGATTGCGCGCTGCTACCGCGACGAGGACTTCCGTGCCGACCGGCAGCCGGAGTTCACGCAGCTCGACATCGAGATGGCGTTCGTCACCCAGGAGGACGTCATCCACCTGGCGGAGGAGGTCCTGCACGCGGTGTGGCGCCTCGTCGGGTACGACCTCGAGTCACCGGTTCCGCGGATGACGTACGCCGAGGCGATGCGCCGGTTCGGCTCGGACAAGCCGGATCTGCGGTTCGGCATCGAACTCGTCGAGTGCAAGGAGTTCTTCAAGGACACCACCTTCCGCGTGTTCCAGGCCGAGTACGTCGGCGCCGTCGTCATGCCCGGTGGTGCGTCGCAGCCGCGCCGGCAACTGGACGCCTGGCAGGAATGGGCCAAGCAGCGCGGCGCCAAGGGGCTCGCCTACGTGCTGGTGGGGGACGACGGCGAACTCACCGGACCGGTTGCGAAGAACCTCACCGACACCGAACGCGCGGGTCTCGCCGCACACGTGGGCGCGAATCCCGGCGACTGCATCTTCTTCGCCGCCGGCGCGACCAAGCCCATGCGTGCGCTGCTGGGGGCGGCGCGCGGGGAGATCGCCCGCAAACTCGACCTGATCGATCCGAAGGCGTGGGCGTTCGTGTGGGTCGTCGACGCCCCGCTGTTCGAGCCGGCGGCCGACGCCACCGCATCCGGTGACGTCGCGCTCGGTTCGTCCGCGTGGACGGCGGTGCATCACGCTTTCACGTCGCCGAAGCCGGAGTTCCTGGACACCTTCGACACCGACCCGGGTTCGGCGCTCGCATATGCCTACGACATCGTGTGCAACGGCAACGAGATCGGTGGCGGTTCGATTCGTATCCATCGCCCGGACGTGCAGGCGCGCGTCTTCAAGGTCATGGGGATCTCCGAGGAGGAGGCCGACGAGAAGTTCGGGTTCCTGCTCGAGGCGTTCAAGTACGGTGCGCCGCCGCACGGTGGCATCGCCTTCGGCTGGGACCGCATCGCGGCGTTGCTCGCCGGGGTGGACTCGATCCGTGAGGTGATCGCCTTCCCGAAGTCCGGTGGCGGTGTCGATCCGCTGACGGACGCCCCCGGCCCGATCAGCCCGGAGCAGCGCAAGGAGTCGGGAATGGACTTCGTTCCCGAGGAATCGGAGACCGCGACCGGCGCGTAGCGTCGGGTTCCGCCGCCCGGCGGTGGTGCTGGCGACGCGCCCGCACCACCGCCGGTGTCGTCGACGACACGCGCGATGATGTCATCATTCCGGGCGAATCGGACCCGTCCCGGGACGTGGCGCTGTCGATGGTCCCGTCCGGATCGGGGCTTCTGCGGGACCTGTTCGTGGCGTCGACACTGTAGATTGGCATCTGATGACCGCAACATTGGCAGACCCCGTGTCGGAAGTGGTGGAGGCAGCGGAGAAGCTGCTCACCCGTCGAACCGGCGCCCCCGTGACCCTCGCCGACCCGATGGACCTGGGTGGTAGCGGCCGGTCCGTGGTGCTCCGGGTCCGGGTCGCGGCGAACCCGTTCTCCCTGCCTCGCACCCTCGTCCTGAAGAAGGTTCCACCGCCGCGCGCAACCGGCCTCCACGGCAACTCCGGCGTACCGGGGGACGACGTGGCTTTCCTGCGGGAAGCGGTCTCCTACCAGTTCGCGACCGCGCTGGCCAAGGACCACCGGCCCGGCGCGGAACTGCTCGCGTACGACTTCGAGTCCCGACTGCTGGTGCTCAGCGACCTCGGTGATGCCACACCGCTTGCCGTGCGCCTGCGCAGCAACGACCCCGACACCGTCGGCAACACCCTGATGGCCCTTGCTCAGGCACTCGGCCGGATGCATGCGGCCACGGTGGGCCGCGAGGAGGATTTCTCGGCACTGTTGCGCCGCGCCGGTGTCACCGAAGGTTCGGACGTGGTGTCGCAGCAGGCACTGGCCGCCGTCGGCACCGTCCCGGCGCTGCTCGCCGGACAGTTCGGGCTCGACGTGCCGGAAAGCGTCCTCGAGCGAGCCGAGCGGTCGGCGAAGCTGTTCACGGGCGGTCGATTCCGCGCGTTCAGCCCCTCCGATCTGTGCCCGGACAACGTCGTCGTCGGCGACGCCGGAGTCCAGTTCCTCGACTACGAGTGGGGCGGTTTCCGCGATGCGACACTCGACCTCGCCTACGCCCTGACGTCGTTCCCGCTGTGTCTGTGCCGGGCACCGCTGACATCCGACCGGATTCGGGCGATGGCCGACGCGTGGCGCGCCGAGGTGGTGGGGATGTGGCCGCAACTGGCCTACGACGAAGTGCTCGCCGAACGCCTCCTCGACGCGCAGTTGGCGTGCGTGTGGCTCAGCACCCACCTGTTCCTGCCCGAGGACCACGAGCGGATCGCGTCCGTCCGCGCGCACGACCTGTCGGTGCCGCGACTGACCGGTCTCGCCGCCCGGTGGGAACTGCTCGCGGATTTCGCGGAGGGCACCGGGCACGACGACGTCGGGCGGCATGCCCGCGATGTGCTCGCGCGGCTCGACGAGCGCGCCGCGGGCTGACGCCCGCGGCGCCGCCGTCACAGCGGTGGGGCCGGCTCGACGTGGGCGGTTCCGGTTCGCACCCGCATACCTGCCGCGCGCGTCACGCCCGAAGCGGGATCGGTGCGGTCGTCGAGGAAGAACCAGTCCATCTGCACCGCCTCCGGTGTCACGTCCAGCACGCCGTAGCCGTGCGAGTCCAGCTCGACATAGGCGATGTGCCGGTTGAGGCCGCGGATCGCGTCCTCGATCGGGGGTGTCGCGGTGCGCGGCGGTACTCCCAGGAGATCGTCGATGTTGTCGGATGTCACGGACGGCACCACCAGTTCCGTCGCGACCGAGCCCGCCGGGTACAGGGCGGCGTCCTCGGGCACATCCGATGCCCACGTGGTGTGGATGTCACCGGTGAGGAACACGACGTTGCCGGTTCCGGTTTCGCGGAGCGCATCGAGCAGCCGCTGCCGGTCGGCGGGGTAGCCGTCCCACTGGTCGGTGTTGACGGGAACACCCGCTGCGGGAACTCCCAGCAGATCGGTCAGTGCGCCGGTCCGCTGCGGGTCGAGGGGTGGGATCAGCAGCGGTGTGATCATCACCGGGTTTCCGACGAGTTTCCAGTGTGTCGGTGACGTGGTCAGCCCGGAGGTGAGCCATTCCATCTGTCGGGCGCCGGTGAGTGTGCCGTGGTCGTCGGCCGGGGAGCGCCGGGGTGCGCGGAGGCTCGGCTGCTCGGTGCGGTAGGTGCGGAGATCGAGCATCGACAGTTCCGCGAGCGTTCCGAACCGGAACCGGCGGTACAGGCGGGAGCCGTCGGTGCGGACCGGCATCCACTCGATGTAGGCCCGTGTCGCGGCGGCGCGACGAGCCGCCCAGTCACCCTCGGTCGCCGGGTCGTGGTTCTCGGCACCGCGCTCGTGGGCGTTGTCGGCGCTCTCGTGGTCGTCCCACGTCGCGATCATCGGGACAGCCGCGTGCAGTGCCCGCAGATCGGGGTCCGTCTTGTACTGGGCGTGCCGGATCCGATAGTCGGCGAGGGTGACGATCTCGTGCCGGGGTTCGTGCACCCGACCGGTTCCGGCCGGCATCGCCGAGTATTCGCCGGTTCCGTACTCGTACAGATAGTCGCCCAGATGTACCACGGCGAACAGGTCGTCGCGGCCCGCGAGGTGCCGGTAGGCGGAGAAGTATCCGCCCTCCCAGTTCGCGCACGACACCACCCCGAGTCGCAACCCCGACACGGCGCTCTCGGGTGCGGGGGCGGTCACCGTCCGACCGGTCTCCGAGAGCGTGTTCGCTGCGGAGAACCGGTAGAAGTACTCCGTGGCCGGCGTCAGCCCCGAGACGTCGACCTTGACGGTGTGATCGGAGGTGGCCGTCGCGGTCACCGAACCAGAGGCGACCACCGATGTGAAATCGCGGTCGCGGGAGACTTCCCAGCGCACGGTCGTGTCCGGGCCGGTACCCGAACCGGGAGCGGATGCGGCGGTGGGCGTCACCCGGGTCCACAGCATCACGGCGTCCGGGAGCGGATCGCCGGAGGCCACGCCGTGCCCGAACAGCGGTGTCGAGGCCGCGGCACCGGCAGCGCCGGGCACCGTCACGACAGCGGCGGCACCGGCGATCGCACCGGTGCGCAGCACGGTCCGGCGGGACAGGGTGGGGCCGGACCGGGCCGGGGCGGATGACGAGGAAGCGGGGAGCGGGGTGATGGACGGGGGAATCGGCGGATCTGTCCGTGGCACGGACAGATCCGACCACAGGATTGGACGCCCGTCCAATCGGTCGGCCGGAGCGCCCGGGGGCGGTTCACGATCGGGCCTGTAGCGTCGGAAAGGTGAGTGATCTGTTCGGGGCGGACGACCCGTCCACCGATCCGGATGCCCTGTTCGAGGTACTTCGCGACCGCGACACCGAACCGGAGGAACCGACCGGTCGGGTGTCGTCCGCGCCGACCGGTCCGGGTGCGCCCCTCGCGGCCCGGATGCGACCGGCGACGCTCGACGAGGTCGTCGGGCAGCAGCATCTCCTCGAGGCGGGCGCGCCGCTGCGGCGGCTCGTCGAGGGATCCGGTGCTGCCTCCGTGGTGCTGTACGGGCCGCCGGGGACGGGCAAGACCACCTTGGCGTCGCTGATCTCCGGTGCCACCGGCCGCCGATTCGAGGCGCTGTCCGCACTGTCGGCGGGTGTGAAGGACGTCCGGGCCGTCATCGAGCTGGCCAGGCGACGCCTGACCCACGGCGAGCAGACCGTGCTGTTCATCGACGAAGTACACCGATTCTCCAAGACCCAGCAGGACGCGCTCCTCGCCGCCGTCGAGAACCGCATCGTGCTGCTGGTCGCGGCGACCACCGAGAATCCCTCGTTCTCCGTCGTCGCACCGTTGCTGTCGCGGTCGCTGGTCCTGCAGTTGCAGCCACTCGCCCCCGACGACATCCGTGCGCTGCTCGAACGGGCCCGCACCGACCCGAGGGGCCTCGGTGACGGTGTCGCGATCACCGACGAGGCCATGGAGCACCTGGTGCGGCTCTCCGGCGGCGATGCGCGCCGAGCCCTCACCGCGCTCGAGGCGTCCGCCGACACCGCCGCGGACCGTGCCGGGGACGGCGACGCCGTGATCGACCTGACCACCGTCGAATCGAGCATCGACGAGGCCGCGGTGCGGTACGACCGTGACGGCGACCAGCACTACGACGTCGCCAGCGCGTTCATCAAGTCGCTGCGCGGCTCCGATGTCGATGCCGCTCTGCACTACCTCGCGCGGATGATCGTCGCCGGCGAGGACCCGCGTTTCATCGCTCGTCGGCTGATGATCCAGGCCAGCGAGGAGGTGGGAATGGCCGATCCCACGGCGCTGCAGACCGCGGTCGCCGCGGCACACGTGGTTCAGCAGGTGGGGATGCCCGAGGCGCAACTGGCGCTCGCGCAGGCCACCATCCACATCGCGACGGCCCCGAAATCCGGTTCCGTCACCGCGGCGCTCGGCGCGGCGATCGCCGACGTGCGCGCCGGACGCGCCGGACCGGTTCCGAATCACCTGCGCGACGGGCACTATCAGGGCGCACAGCAGCTCGGCAACGCCATCGGCTACCGGTATCCGCACGACCATCCCGACGGTGTGCTCGCCCAGCAGTACCCGCCGGACGAACTCGTCGACGTCGACTACTACGCACCGACCGGGCGAGGGACGGAACGGGACCTTGCCGCACGGGTTCCGAAGCTGCGCCGCATCGTGCGTGGAGTGCGTTGACCGGACGGGCTGCTCGGTACGGTGGTTCCGATCCGCATCCGCAGCGGAGGCACACACGGGCACGGACCGGTGGCGAGGGGAACGAGACGACGTGACGGCCGCACGACATCGAGGAGCAGCGATATGACCTCCGAGCACGAGGCGTTACCCGTCGAGGAGGCGGTGCGGGCGGTGCGCACCCACTCGCGCCGCAAGCAGATCCTCGATGCCGCCGTCCGCGTCATGCAACGCACCGGGTTCCATCAGATGTCCATGCAGATGCTGGCCGACGAGGCCGGGGTGAGCGTGGGCCTGATCTACAAGTACTTCGGAGGCAAGGAGGACATCCTCCTCGCGACCATCCTGGCGATCCTCGACGCCTTCCGCGATCAGCTCGAACCCGCCATCGCCGCGGCAGGTGACGACCCGGTGGATCGGCTCGCGGCCGGAATCCGCCGTTACGTCGAGATCGTGGACGAGAATCTCGATGCGACGGTGCTCACATACCGGGAGAGTCGCACCCTCGACGCGGCGGGACGCGCCCGGATCAAAGAGTTGGAGGTCGAGTCGTCGGCCCCGCTGCGGGCGGTCCTCGACAGCGGGATCGCCGCCGGGGTACTCAACCCCGTCGACGTGGACCTCGTGGCATTCGACGTCATGCTGCTCGCACACGGATGGGCGCTCAAACACTGGCATTTCGGTGCCCGCCACACCCTCGACGAGTACATCCGGATGCAGACCCGTGTGGTGCTCGAGACGGTGGTGCCGGTGGACCGTCGCGGCGACTACGACCGGTATCTGGGTTGACCTCGGGGCCGCGGACGACCATCGCACACCCGTGCGACGGTGCCGCGCGGAATGCGGCGGCGGGCGCGACACGCGGCGCGATAGGCTGAAGGACGGCCGATCGCCACCGACCGGTCGCCCGTGCCGGGCTATCCGCCAACCGTCAGAACACAAGAAGGACCATCGACGTGCAGACCCACGAGATCCGCAGGCGCTTTCTCGACCATTTCGTGAAGGCGGGCCACACCGAGGTGCCGAGCGCGTCGCTGATCCTCGCCGACCCGAACCTGCTGTTCGTCAACGCCGGCATGGTCCCGTTCGTGCCCTATTTCCTGGGCCAGCAGACCCCGCCGTTCCCGCGGGCGACGTCGGTGCAGAAGTGCGTGCGCACCCTCGACATCGAGGAGGTCGGCAAGACGACCCGCCACAACACGTTCTTCCAGATGGCCGGCAACTTCTCGTTCGGTGACTACTTCAAGGAAGAAGCCATCGCGTTCGCGTGGTCGTTGCTGACCGGCTCGGTCGCGGACGGCGGATACGGTATCGATCCCGAGAAGTTGTGGGCGACGGTCTACCTCGACGACGACGAGGCCTACTCGATCTGGCACGACAGGGTGGGCCTGCCCGCCGCACGCATCCAGCGGCGCGGGATGAAGGACAACTACTGGTCGATGGGCATCCCCGGTCCGTGCGGTCCGTGCTCGGAGATCTTCTACGATCGTGGCCCCGAGTACGGCGTCGAAGGGGGACCGGAAGCCGACGAGGACCGCTACATCGAGATCTGGAATCTCGTGTTCATGCAGAACGAGCGCGGTGGCGGCACCTCGAAGGACGACTACGAGATCCTCGGGCCGCTGCCGAAGAAGAACATCGACACGGGCATGGGTGTCGAGCGGGTCGCATTCCTGCTGCAGGGTGTCGAGAACGTGTACGAGACGGATCTGCTGCGTCCCGTCATCGACAAGGCGGCCGAGCTCACGGGTGCCGCCTACGGTGTGAAGCACGACGACGACGTGCGTTTCCGGGTGATCGCCGACCACGCGCGCACCGCCGCGATGCTCATCGTCGACGGTGTGAACCCCGGCAACGACGGCCGCGGTTACGTGCTGCGTCGGCTGCTGCGCCGCATCGTGCGGTCCGCGCGACTGCTCGGAGCCGAGCGGCCGACGATGGCCGCGATCATGACGGTCGTGCGTGACACGATGGCGCCGTCGTACCCGGAACTCGCCACCGACTTCTCGCGTATCGAGACCGTCGCGGTGGGGGAGGAGGCCGCGTTCCTCAAGACACTCGGGACCGGCAGCAAGCTGTTCGAGGGCGCTGTGGAGGCCGTCAAGGCAGAGGGACGGACGGTACTCGGAGGCACCGAAGCGTTCACCCTGCACGACACGTACGGGTTCCCCATCGATCTGACCCTCGAGATGGCGTCGGAGGCCGGGCTCAGCGTCGACGAGGACGGCTTCCGTTCGCTGATGGCCGAGCAGCGGCAGCGTGCGAAGGACGATGCACGGGCCCGCAAGCACGCGCACGCCGACCTGACCGTGTACAAGGAACTCCTCGATCGCGGCCCCACCGAGTTCACCGGCTTCACGGAACTGGTGTCCGAGGCCAACGTCCTCGCCGTCATCACCGGTGGTGAGCGACTGCACGCCGCGAGCGCCGGTCAGGACGTCGAACTGATCCTCGACCGCAGCCCGCTCTACGCGGAGGCGGGTGGCCAGATCGCCGACATCGGTTCCATCACCGGTCAGGGGCTGCGCATCAAGGTCAACGACGTGCAGAAGATCGCCAAACAGCTGTGGGTGCACAAGGTCACCGTCCTCGAAGGGCAGGTCGTCGAAGGCGATTCGGTGCTCGTGCAGGTCGACCCCGAATGGCGCAAGGGCGCCACCCAGGGCCACTCGGGTACCCACCTGGTGCATGCCGCGCTGCGTCAGGTCCTCGGTCCCAACGCCGTGCAGGCGGGTTCGCTGAACAAGCCCGGCTACCTGCGCTTCGACTTCTCCTGGCCGTCGGCCCTGACGGAGCAGCAGAAGCAGGACATCGAGGCGGTCACCAACGAGGCGGTCGCCTCGAACTTCCCGGTCAACACGTTCGTCACCGACCTGGACAAGGCCAAGAAGATGGGTGCGATGGCGCTCTTCGGGGAGAACTACGGTGACGAGGTGCGCGTCGTGGAGATCGGCGGGCCCTTCTCGATGGAACTCTGCGGTGGTACCCACGTGCAACATTCGTCGCATGTCGGCACCGTCACGTTGCTCGGCGAGCAGTCCGTCGGCTCCGGCTTCCGGCGGGTCGAGGCCTATGTGGGGCTCGACTCGTACCGGCATCTCGCGAAGGAACGCGCGTTGCTGGCCGGTCTGTCGTCGACGTTGAAGGTGCCCTCCGAGGAGGTGCCCGGTCGCGTCGAGTCGCTGCTCGAACGCCTCAAGGTCGCCGAGAAGGAACTCGAGAAGACCCGCGCCGCGAACGTCGCGGCAGCGGCCGGTGACATCGCCGCGAAGGCTCAGCGCGTCGGTGACGTCCTCGTCGTCGCCGAGCGGGCACCCCGGGGCGCCACCGGCAACACGCTGCGGACCCTGGCCTCCGACGTGCGGGGCCGTCTCGGGGGCGACGCGGCGGTGGTGCTGCTCCTCGGCGACAGCGACGGCAAGGTGCCGTTCGTGGTCGCGACGACCGACGCCGCACGCGCGAAGGGCATCAAGGCGGGTGATCTCGTGTCGAGCTTCGGCCCGGCGATCGGGGGCCGCGGCGGCGGCAAGCCCGACATGGCGCAGGGCCAGGGATCGGATGCATCGGGGATCGACACGGCCCTCGACGGATTCCGCAACCGGCTGCGCGAGTTGGCCGGCTGATCGTGGCGGAACTGCCGCACCCCGATCATCCCGGAACCGACGATCCCGGCCGCGGCCGCCGCATCGGCATCGATGTCGGCAGTGTCCGGATCGGGGTCGCCTCGTGCGACCCCGACGGGATTCTCGCCACGCCCGTCGAAACGGTGCCGCGGTCGAAGGATCGGGGACTCGACGCGCCCGACGTCCGGCGCATCGTCGGGATCGTTAGGGAATACGAAGCCGTTGAGGTTATCGTCGGGCTGCCGCAGACACTGCGCGGTGAGCCGGGCAAGGCGGCGAAACTGGCGAGCGAGTTCGCACGTCGCCTACGACGCAGCATGCCCGACGTTCCCGTGCGGCTGGCCGACGAACGATTCACCACGGTCACTGCGGCGCGTGCCCTACGCGAGAGCGGGGTGAGCGCGCGCGGCGCACGGCCGGTCATCGACCAGGCCGCTGCGGTCGCGATCTTGCAAGGTTGGTTGGACGAGCGGAGCGCGGCAGTGAACGAAGCGGATGGGGACGTGGGGGGAAGCCGTTGAGCCGACACGGGCGACACGACGGACATCAGGACGCGACCCGGCAGGGTCCGTTCGGCGGAGAACAGTCCCGCGAGGGGCCGGGGCGCCACGCCGGGGAGGCGGAAGAACCCACCACGGTCATGAGGTTCGGCAGCGGCGTGTTCGACGGGCCACCTCCGGACCGGCGTCACCCGGAGGAGTCCCGGGCGATCCGGGACCGTCACGCGTCGCAGGAGGCCACGCAGCAGTGGCACGCACCGCGGGAGTTCGCCGACGATCCCGGCGACGACGTGTACGACGGCGGCTACTCCTACGCGGCCCGCGATCGCGGCACGGAGCGGTACCACGATCCCGACGCGTACGACACCGATACCTTTCCGGCGTACGTACCGGATTCCGACGACACCGGCGACCCACCGCCTCGGGACGTCGAGGAGCGTGCCGCCGACGTGGCGACCGCCACCTCGGCCGGTGGATCCGCAGTCGCGTCGCGCGGACGAACGGGCCGGACGAAGGCGGCCCCGAAGAGCGTTCCTGCTGCGACGAACACCACGCCGAGCGCCGGGGCGAAACGGAAACGGCGCGGGCGCATCGTCGGTGTGCTCGCCGCGGTGGTGATGCTCGCGGTGTTCGCCGGCGGCGGCTACTTCGCGTACCAGCGGTACTTCTACGAACTCCCCGACTTCGACGGCCCGGCAGGCCCCGTCGCGATCGTGGAGGTCCACAGCGGTGACACGGCAGCGCAGATCGCCGGTGAGCTCACCGCCAAGGGTGTGGTCGCGAGTGCCGACGGTTTCTACAACGCGGCCGTCCAGAACCCGGGCATGAATGCGATGCATCCGGGTTTCTACGCGGTACCCACGAACCTGCCGGCCGTCGACGCCGTCGCCGAACTCGTCGATCCCGACAATCGGGTCGGTGCCCTCGTCGTCTCCGAGGGCCGTCAGCTCCACGACATCAGCGACGTGAACACCGGAGCGGTCCGCAAGGGCATCTTCACTCTCATCAGCGAGGCCAGCTGCTACGACGACGCGGGAACGACCCACTGCATCACATACGACGAGCTCGCGCAGGCTGCGGCCGGTCCCGATCTGGATGCGTTGGGGGTTCCGGACTGGGCGCGGGACGCGGTGTCGACGGTGCCCGACCCGGGACGTCAACTCGAAGGGTTGATCGCGGCCGGGAGCTGGAACTTCGATCCGAGCGCGTCGGCCACCGAGGTCCTGAACACACTCGTGACCGGAAGCTCCGCGCGGTACACCGACACCGGTATCACGGCGGCGGCGCAGAAGGTGGGGCTGACGCCGTACGAGTTGCTCGTGGCCGCATCGCTCGTCGAACGAGAAGCCCTGCCACCGGATTTCACCCGGGTCGCGCGTGTGATCCTCAACCGGTTGGCGATCGGCCAGATGCTGCAGTTCGATTCGACGGTCAACTACGCACTGGACGAGACGGAACTGGCGACCACGGACGAGGACCGCGCCCGTGTCACCCCGTGGAACACGTACGCGAGCCCCGGGCTACCGGCCACACCGATCTCGTCACCGAGCATCGGGGCACTCGAGTCCGTCGAGAACCCGGAGCCGGGCAGCTGGCTGTACTTCGTCACGATCGACGATCGGGGAACCACCCTGTTCGCCGACACCTACGAAGAACACCTCGTCAACACCGAACTTGCATTGGCGAACGGAATCCTCAACAGTGGCAGATGATCTCACGTCCCGGCCGCGAAAGGCGGCGGTACTCGGCAGCCCCGTCGCGCACTCGAAATCGCCGCTGCTGCACCTCGCGGCGTACCGGGCGCTCGGATTGACCGACTGGACGTACGACCGGATCGAGTGCACCGGCGACGACCTTCCGGGTCTCGTCGCCGGACTCGACGACGACTGGGTCGGACTGTCGGTGACGATGCCCGGCAAATTCGCGGCACTGGAGGTCGCCACCGAACGCACCGCCCGCGCGGTCACCATCGGCTCCGCGAACACCCTCGTGCGGACCGCCGATGGGTGGCGTGCCGACTGCACCGACGTCGACGGAGTCAGCGGTGCACTGGCGACGGTGGGCGTCACCGATCTGACCGGGAAACACGCCGTCGTCGTCGGCAGCGGCGGTACGTCCCGTCCGGCGATCGTCGCGCTCGCCGGCCTCGGCGCCCGCGAACTCACCGTCGTGGCACGGTCGCCGGAGCGGGCCGCGGAAACCTTCGACTGCGCGGAAGCGGTCGGTGCGCGGGCCACCTGGATGTCGTTCGACGATCCGGCTCTGGCCGACCGCTGCGCGGACGCGGGCGCACTGGTGTCGACGGTGCCGGCCCCGGCGGCCGCGCCGCACGCGCGGGCACTGGCCCGGGCACCGTTCGTGCTCGACGCGATCTACGATCCGTGGCCGACACCGCTCGCCTCGGCGGCGCAGACCCGCGGCAGCGTCGTCGTGTCCGGCCTGTACATGCTGCTGCACCAGGCGTTCGGTCAGGTCGAGCAGTTCACCGGACTGTCCGCCCCGCGCGCGGAGATGGCGCAGGCCATCGGGCTGTAGTTCCTCCCACGAGACGGCCGGGGCGGAGCATCACGCCCCGGCCGTCTCGTGCGTATCGGGTTTCTGCCACGGCCAGCGGCCGTCGATCTCGAGCTGGAGCGACCAGCTCAGGAACGTGCGGATCAGCACGATGACGGCCAGCACCCCCACCGACGTGAACGTGGGCGTGACGGCCACGGTCTTGATGATGTCCGCGGCCACGAGGAATTCGAGTCCCAGCAGGATCGACCGGCCCAGATTACGGCGGTACACGATATAGATCGGGGCGCCGACCTCGCGGCGCCGGGTGTCGTACGCGATCGCGGTCGACACGATCGCGCCGACGACGATGACGGTGACACCGACGATGTCTATGGCGGACCCCACGGTGTCCATCATTTCGGCGACGTTCACGCGCACTCCTTCCGTGACCACCCTCCGATTGTGGTCACGGCCGAACCGCTATGTCGTGGAATGCCGAGTAGACGCGTCCGTCACGACGACGACATCGTCGGATACGGCTTGTTCTCGCGCCCACCGGTAGTCGGCCTTGCCTGCAGGACTTCTGGCGATCTCGGGTTGGAAAACGACGGCCTTGGGCAGCTTGTATCGGGCCACCGACCGCGCCGCGTGCTCGACCACGTCGGCGGCGTCGAGTGTCGTACCGGCGGTGGGGACGACAATCGCCACGACCTCGTGCCCCCACCGTTCGTGCGGGCGTCCCGCGACGACGACGTCGACGACATGCGGATGCGACACGATCGCAAGTTCGGCACGAGCGCCCCGTCCCGGGGCTGACCCGGAGGATTCACGATGACTGTCATCGCCCGTTCGATCGTTCACGCCGACGCCGCGCTCTGCGGGTCGCACCACGACGGACACCGCGTCCACCACATCCGTGCGCTTCGCGCCCTGCAGGATCGAGACCTCGCTGTGCACGTGCTCGTCGAGATCGTCGACGAGAGTGTCGTGCAACTGTCCTGGGACGGACAACAATTCCAGTTCCGTCATCACGATGTCGACTCGATCGCCGATACCTTCGGCTCCGACGGCGAGGTGGGGGAGTGGATCCCGCGCTGGCGCGTGTTGGTCCTTCCCGGCAGAGGACCCGACGACCGAACCGTCTTCACGCTGAGCGATTCGGACCACTGGACGGCCTGCTCCGACGAGGCGTACACCCGTCCCGTGTCTCCTCGGGTCGCGTAGCGGTCGCTGGACTCGACTGCCGTATGCGTCGGTGCGTAGGGCGCCCTTCGCTGTCCGCGCGATTCACGAACCCGCCCCCGTCGAGATATCCGGGCAGGGGGCGATCGACCGGGCGTTGGAGCTGCGGAAACGGTTGCGGGATGCCGTGACCCGCCCGCTCTCCACCGCCGGTCGTACAGATCCCGGATCGCTTGGTCGACGGTATGTGAACGCAGAATCCGGTGACGGTGCCGGATCCGGCGTACGGGTGATTCGCAGTTCCGACCGCGCACATCGGGATGATGTTGACACCGCGGACGACGGGAGTGGCAGTCTCGATCGGATGTCGTACCGGAGGAAGGGGTCCGGGTCATCCGATGTCGGGATCCCGAGGGTCCACTTGGGCGGAACCCTCGGGCGGATCGAGTTCGAGCAGGTTGCCGACGGCTACGGCGGTCCCGCTCCGACGCGCCGACGATCGACTCCCGTGTGGTGGCCGCGGAAGGACTCCCGTGCCCGACGGCAATTCCTTCCCCGAATCACTTCGGGACACATCGCGGAGTTCCCGAAGATCCTCGCGCGACCGAAACCTGGGGGATCGACTACTCGCGCTCGGCGTCGGACCGGTTGTGCAGGCGCAGGAATGGGACGATTCCGGCAGCGGTCGGGCTCCCGTCCCATTCCGGCTGGACTCGAACACGCCGCCGTGCAACGCCCGTTGGGCTCGAGCACATTGGCACGGCCCGCTGTGGGTAACCGTGCGATGCTGAAGTAACAAACCGAAAGTTCGGTTTGATATCGGACTGCGGCCTCGGGGTTGAGTGCGGCCAGACGTCCACGCAGGGTCGGTCCGTCGGAATTCAACGGACGCAGCCGAATTCGGGAGGAATGTATGACCACGACAGCAGGGATCTCATACGATCCCGGAGTCGAGACCGAAGTCCGGGAGTGGTTCCGTGAGCTGGGCACGACGGTTGCCAGCGGTGACCTCACCGGTATGCCTGCCGACGCGGTTGATTCGGCGCGGTCCTGGTTCGCCAGCGGACTCTCCTGGGTGATGATCGCGTGCGGAATTGTCTGTGCCCTCGGTGCGCTGATCGCCTTCGCCACTATCAGAAAGTCGGACATGCTGACAGGCGAGGGTGAACTCGCCGAGGCGAGCTCATGACATTTCACGAGTCGAACCCACGCACTGTGCCCGACCGGTGCCGACCCGGAGGACACCGTTGAGTACCGTGAGCAGCGGCACCCGGCTTTCACCCATGACCTCTCCAGTGGCATTCCTCAACCGATCGACGGGGTCGGCTACCGGGATTCTGTGGTGCACGGTCATGAAGCCGGTTCCACACAGTCGACGCCACCGAGCGCGGCAGGGCTGGACCGGATCGCCGCCAGGGGAACACTTTCGGCCGTCACCTCGCGTCCCGTCGGGTTCCATCTCCGAACAGTTCCGAAGATTCCGCAGAGAAGATTCCGCAGAAAGGACGGTGCCCCAGTGACCGGCCCCCTGATCCTGCTCGTTTCCGGGTCATTGCGTGAAGGATCGATCAACAGCGCAGCGATCCGCACGGTAGCCGCCCAACTCGCCGCCGACGTAGACGTCACCGTGTACGACGAAATGGGTGTGCTGCCCCACTTCACCCCCGACGTCGAAGCCACGGCCCTGCCGGAAGTCGTTGCGCGTCTGCGCAGGAGCATCGAAGGCAGTGATGCGGTCCTGATCTGTACCCCCGAGTACGCGGGTGCTCTTCCCGGTTCCTTCAAGAATCTGCTGGACTGGACGGTGGGTGGAATGGAGATCGTCGGTAAGCCCACAGCCTGGATCAACGTGTCGGCGAACGCCACCGGAGCAGCGGGCGCACACTCGTCGCTCGAGACCGTCCTGGCATACACGGGAGCCGACATCATCGACGACGCATGCCGTCATATTCCTCTGGCCGCCTCGGATCTCTCGGCCGACGGACTGGTGAGCACACCCGACGCGGTCGACGAGCTCCGATCGGTGGCTCTCACCCTCCTGGAACGGGCGCGACAGAAGCAGGACTGAGGAGAGGTGGGCCCGGCAGCCGAATCGACGTCGGCCGGAGAAGCGGATCGGAATGTGCGGTCGGACACGTCGAGTCGTAACGACGTTGATACTGTAAGCGCATCGGTATGGAGTGGGGGGGTGGGCGGTGGATCTCGGACTCGGGAATGCGGCAGCGGTGGTCGTCGGTGGAACACGCGGCATGGGATTAGCCACTGTCCGGTGCCTAGCCGAGGAGGGGGCGCGCGTCGCGGTGATCGGGCGCACCGAAGCGGGTGTCGCCGCTGCCGTCGACGATCTCGCCGGCCGGGGCAGTCCCGATGCGGTGGGTCTGGTCGCGGATGTGCGTGACGGTGCCCGCGTCGAATCGGTGTTCGCGGACCTGGCTGCACGATGGGGCGGTGAACTCAACGTTCTCGTCAATGCGGTCGGTCCGGACGTGCAGGGCAGTTTCGATGTCCTCACCGACGATCGGTGGCGTGACGCCGTCGACGACGGTGTCCTGTCGATGGTCCGTTGTGTCCGCGCGGCCCTACCGATGCTGCGCGGTGCACAGTGGGGGCGCATCGTGAATTTTTCCGCGCAATCGACACAGCGCCAGAGTGTTTCGCTTGTCGCATACACCGCAGCAAAAGCGATGGTGGTCAGTGTCTCGAAGAACCTGTCGTTGCTGCTCGCCGGCGACGAGATTCTCGTCAACGTCGTCTCGCCCGGCACGGTCGTCACCCCGTCCCTGGTCGGGTGGGCCGCATCCGTGGGCGTCGAGTCGGACGATCCGTATCGGCTGATGGAACTGATCGGTGCGCAATACGGTCACGCCGCGCAACTTCCGCGCGCGGGCCGGCCCGAGGAGATCGGTGCGGTCGTGACGTTCCTGGTGTCGCGCCGCAACTCGTACATGACCGGGGCGAACGTCAACGTCGACGGAGGCTCGGACTTCACCTGACCCGTGCCCCGGATGAGGGGGGCGGATTCGGGTCAGGGTGGTCGATGTACCGATAGCCGGCGGGGCGGGGTAGAGTGGCGGTGCTTCACGAATTGCCGTCGCCAAGCCCCGACTGGACGGCATGCCAACCCCACGCTCGCGGGTGGCTCGGGTGACGAAGCGGTCCGAGCCGACCGGCTCGGGCACGAGCGCCCCACCCGGGGCCGGCCCGGAGGAACACGATGATCCACACCACCGTTTCGACCGTTCGTACCGCCGCATCCACGTGCAACCTGCACCACGACGGGCATCACATCCACGATCTCCGCGGAAAACATGCCCTGTCGGACCGCGACCTCGCGGTGCACGTCCTCGTCGACGTAACCGACCAGGAAATTCAACTGTCCTGGGATGGAAAACAATTCGGGTTCCGGCATCACGATGTCGACGCGATCGCGGAGGCGGTACGTGTCGGCGGCGACATCGGGGAATGGATTCCGCGATGGCGTGTGCTGATCCTGCCCGGCGCGAACCCGGATCGACACACCGTGTTCACGCTGTGCGATCCCGAGTACTGGACCCCGTGCACCGGCGAGCCGGACGCGCCGCGCCGAGTGCTGCATCGTCCGGCGGTATCGCTACGCTGCCGGTGACCGACGACGAGGGGGCGTGGCCGAATGGGGCGGTACGAATGGGAATCCGGAACGATAGAGCTGCCACCGGGTGTGGCGCCGGGGTTGCGGCGTGTCCTCGACGACGTGGTGGACGAGGCCCGTCGGCTCGTCGTCGACGAGTACCGTTCCGTGCGTGAAAATCTCGGGATGATGCCCCAGGGCAAACGGACCGCCGCATTGCAGTCGATCTACGCCATACCGTACGGCGACCGGGAGGCGGCGCGACGCGCGGTCGCACGGATGTCGGCGGAAGGCTTCGTTCGCAGGCATGGGGGACGGCTGCTCTCCGACATCGAGATCACCGGCGAACTACAGGCCTCCGGGCCGTGCGACTCACAATGGTCGGAGCGAGGTTTCACACTCACGCTCGTCGACGACCGCACACTCGAATGGGTTGTGGACAAGGATAGTTGGGCACGTCGGCGAGCCGACGGCACGGCGTTGGCGGCGGCCGCCATCGAGTTCCTCGGCGCGGTGCAGTGGACACCCGGCACCGGTGGTGTGATCACCGGCAACGACGAATGCAACAGTGACAACAACGGACCTTGTCCGGACTATGTCACGCGCAGATTCGGTCCGGTGGGCGAGAACGCGTAGCCGGGCCGATTCTCTCGGGTCGTTTCCCGCAGAGGGGAACCCTGTGGGGAACAGGGCGAATGCCGTGTGAACTGCCGGGGCGCCGGTGTCGGTGCTGTCAGGCGACCAGACGTTCGACCAGCAGAACGACGCCCAGTGCGACCATCACGATCCCGGACACTGTGCTCACAACCCGCGCGGCGGCGGCGGGGCGGGCCCGCAGAACGACGCGGGCTCCGGTTCCCACCCCGGTGTAGACGACTGCGCATCCGATTGTGTGCACCAGCCCGAGCATCAGGATCTGCATCGGCAGCGGCCACCCGCTGTTCGCGTCGGTGAACTGCGGCAGCAATGCCACGAACAGCAGCAGCACCTTCGGGTTCAAGCCGCTCACACCCAGCCCGGCGAGTGCCTCCCGGGCCGGTGACGTGGGGACCGGGTCCTGCGCGGCCTGCACGGACTGCGCCGGTTGCGTCAGCATTTTCGCTCCCAGCCACAGCAGATACACCGCTCCTGCTGTGGTCAGCACCGTCATGAGGGCCGGGGTGCGCGCGACCAGTGCCGCCACGCCCGCCGCCACGATCGCGGTCATGAGAAGGTGACCCGACAGCATGCCGCCGATCGCGGGCAGCACCGTCCGATGTCGCAGGCCGGCAGCGATCGCGTATGCCCAGTCCGCACCGGGTGTCAGCACGAACAGGAACGACACCGCTACACCCGCGGAGTCCTCGCCGACCCGACGACCCAGGAACCCGGCCGGGCCGCCGCGAAACTCACGAGCCGGCTCGTCCCGATCGTCACCGCCAACAACCGGACCTCGCCGGTCGGCGTCCAGTTCCCGCAGCCCCGCGTCACCACCCGGGACGCCTCGGACGCACTGCTCGACGACGTCGTCGGCAACTGGTGGTCGGTCCTCGTGTGGGGCAACGACCCCACGGATCTGCTGTCGGAGACCGAACTCGGGAAACTCGAGGCACTCGGGGCCCGGCTCGTCGCGATCGTGCCGGAGAACCAGCGTGAATGGACCGAACGGTCCGCCGACCCCCGGGTCCTGGTCCTGGGTGACCACACCGGCCGGTTCAAGGAATGGTTCGACGACCGGCCCACCCCCATCGTCTTCCTGCGACCGGACCGTTTCGTCGCAGGCGCGTGCCTGGCCCAGCACGCCCCGGCCACACTCGACGCGATCCTCGAATCCATGCACTTCACCGGCCGCCCGGCCTCCGACCGTACCCGGCCGGAACTTGCGCAAGCCGGACTGTGAACCGCCCCCCGGCCTCATCCGCCACCATCGCACCCCAGGACATCCCCATGACGCCCACCGTTGCTGTTCCCGACTACACCACCGACGAGTTCTTCGGACTCGAGGACCGCTGGCTGCCCACCGCCGACGGTGAACTGACCCACTACCACGAACTCGGAACGAGCACCCCGATCCTGTTCCTCCACGGATCCGGGACCGGCGTGACCGCCGCCGCGAACTGGTGGCTGAACCTGCCCGAACTGAGCCGCCACGGCCGCTGCATCGCGATCGACTCGATCGGATACGGACAGACGGTCGTCGCCGACGGCACCGCCTACGGCATCAAGGAGTGGGTCCGCCACGCCGTGCGGGTACTCGACGCGCTGGGCATCGAGAAGACCTGGATCGTCGGCAACTCCCTCGGTGGATGGCTGGCCTTCCAGTTCGCGCTGGACTTCCCGGAGCGGTTGCTGGGCGTCGTGTCGATGGGAACCGGCGGAGCCAAGCTCACCGGTGCGCTCGCCGGGCACTCCAACCCCGTGCTGACCGAGGAAGGCATCCGCAAAACCCTCGAGATGTTCGTCGTCGACACCTCGCTCGTCACCGACGAACTCGTCGCACTGCGGTACCGGGCAGCGCTGAACGACACCGCCTCCGACCGCCTCGCCGAGGTCGTCGCAGCGCGGGACCGGGACCGCTACGAACTTCCCCTGGATTTCGATGCCCTCGCCCACCTCGACATTCCGGTTCTGCTGATCCACGGTGTGCAGGACGTGGTGATCCCCGTCTCGCGTACCTGGGACCTGCTCAACGTCGTCCCGAACGCCGACGCCTGCATCTTCAGCCAGTGCGGTCACTGGTCGCAGGTCGAACGCGCGGTCGAGTTCAACGAGATCGTCGGCAACTGCCTGACCCGTCACGCCGACGCACGCTGACCCGCGACCACCGGAGGGAGACCGCAAATGCCCCAGGCACTCCTGTGTATGTCCCACAGCCCGCTGCTCGATCACGCCGACCCGCCGGAAGACGTCGTGCAGGCCGTCCAGGACGCGTTCGAACACGCCCGCACCTTCACCCGCGAATTCGACCCCGACATCGTCGTCAACTTCGGGCCGGACCACTTCAACGGGTTCTTCTACGACCTGATGCCGCCGTTCTGTATCGGATACAAGGCACACGGGTCCGGTGACTACGATTCGTACGCAGGCGAACTCGACGTTCCCGAGGCGACCGCGGAGGACCTCGCGCAGTTCGTCATGGATCGTGGGATCGATGTTGCGATCTCCCGCCGGATGGAGGTCGACCACGGTGCGGTGCAGCCCATGGAGATCCTCCACGACGGCAACGTGGCCGCCCGGCCCGTCCTGCCGACCTTCGTGAATTCCGTTGCGCGGCCGTTCGCCCCGATGGAACGGGTGCGCCGATTCGGGGCGGCGGTGGGGGAGTACTTCCGCGACCGCGACGAACGTGTCCTGTTCATCGGCTCGGGTGGACTGTCGCACGACCCGCCGGTCCCGCAGTACCCGACCGCCACCGAAGCGCAGCGTGAATTCCTCACCGCAGGAAGACATCCCACTGCCGAAGCGCGCGCGGCGCGACAGGCCAACACGATCGCGACGGCACGGCGTTTCGCGGCCGGGGAAGCCGACATCATGGACCTGAACCCGGAGTGGGACCGCGAGTTCCTCGCGGTGTGCGCGTCGGGTCGCGTGACCGATTTCGACCGGTACACCGCGGACGGCATGGATGCGGTCGCAGGCCACTCCTCCCACGAGGTACGCACCTGGGTTGCGGCCTACTCGGCTCTGCGTGCCTGCGGGGACTACCGCGTGACCTACGAGTTCTACCGCCCGATCAAGGAGTACATCGCCGGGTTCGCCGTCACCACCGCACACCTGCGCTGATTGCACCACACACGCTCCGACGCACGCCCCGCCCACCGAAACCCGACCCGAAGGCTCACGGCGCGCGCTCGTGTCGAGCTTCCTCGGATCCACCGTCGAGTACTACGACTTCCTCCTCTACGGTTCCGCCGCCGGACTGGTCTTCCCGACCCTCTTCTTCCCCGAAACGATGGATCGGGGACTCGGCGCGACCCTGTCGTTCGTCATCCTGCTCACCGGCTACATCGCCCGGCCCATCGGTGGTGTGCTGTTCGGGCACTTCGGTGACCGGTTCGGCCGCAAGAACGTCCTGTTCATCACCTTGATGATGATGGGTCTGGTGTCGGTGTGCATCGGCTTCATGCCGACCTACGCGACGATCGGTATCGCCGCACCGCTGATCCTGGTGGTGCTGCGCGTGATCCAGGGCATTGCGGTCGGTGGGGAATGGGCGGGTGCCACGCTCATGGCAGCCGAACACGACCACGACCGGAACCGTGGGCTCGCGGCGTCGGTCGCGGTCGCGGGCGGGCCGAGCGGCGCGGTCCTGGCGACCCTCGTCCTCGGACTGTTCGCGGGTCTTCCCGACGATGCCTTCCTCAGCTGGGGTTGGCGAATCCCGTTCCTGCTGTCGGCGTCGCTGGTGATCATCGGTCTCTACATGCGCTACCGGGTGACCGAGTCCCCGGACTCCCCAGCCGCACGTGCGGCTGGGGAACTGCACACCGGTGTGCCGTTGATGCGGGTGCTCCGCAAGTACCCGCGCTCGACGGTCATCGGGATCCTCGCGGGTGCGGCGCCGCTGTTCATCCAGGCGTTGCTGGCGGTGTGGGTCGTTCCGTTCGTCGCCGAGCAGGGTGTGGTGTCGCGGCAGGACGCGCTCTACATGCTGACCTTCTCGAGTTTCCTGCACATCTTCGCGATCCTGTTCTTCGCGTGGCTGTCGGACCGGTTCGGGCGCCGACCGGTGATGCTCGCCGGTGCGGTCGTGTCCGTCGTGCTCGTGTTCCCCATGTTCGCGTTGCTCCAATCGGACAACTTCTGGGCGGTGGCACTGGGCTTCGTGGTGGGCAACGTGGTGATCCAGGCGTCGATGTACGGGCCGATCGGTGCGTTCCTGGCCGAGAAGTTCGAGACCGGTGACCGCTACACCGGACTGTCGCTGACCTATCAGGGTGCATCGCTGGTCGGTGCGGGTGCTGCCCCGCTCATGGCCAACTGGCTCGTCGGTCTGGGTGCCGGCGGTACCGGCAACATCGCGTGGTACTTCATCGGGATGGTTGCGGTGGCTGCGCTGGCGATCTACCTGTCGCCGGAGACACGGACGCTCAGCCGCGTGTCCTGAGGGCCGAGCCCTCACGGTCGTCGAGGTTGTCCACAACCGCCCGGTTCGTCCACAGAAAACCCGATCCCCGATCCCGGGTGTGGAAACCGGGTGGATTCTCCGGCACGCTGCGCACATGATCCTCGTGATGTGCGCAGCGGCAGCCGGTTTCCTCGCAGGAACCGGTGCCCGCACCGTCGGTGCCCGGTTCGCGGGCCGGCCCCCGATCCGGGGTACCTGTGAGGTGGCGTGTGCCGTCGGCGCGGCAGGTGCGGCGCTGACCGCATCACCGGCGACGGCCCTCGCGCTGTTCGCCCTGACCTGGTGGTGCGTGTGCCTGAGCGCCGTCGACCTGCTCGCCCGTCGCCTCCCCGATGCCCTGACGGTGCCCGGCGCACTCGTCGTCGCGGGTGTCGCGGCGACTGCGGGACAGGGCCGGGCCGCGCTTGCCGGTGCGGCACTGCTCGCGGTGCCGATGCTGCTGGCGCATCTTCTCTCTCCACGATCGCTGGGGGCCGGCGACGTGAAACTGGCGTTCGGTGTGGGCGCGGTCGCAGGCATCACGGGACCGGTCGCGTGGATGCTCGTCGCGCTCGTCCCGCCACTGCTCACCGCTGCGGTGGGGCTGGTGGTTCGGGTGAGGCGATGGGGGAGTCCGGAAGCCCGGCCCGTACTGATTCCCCACGGCCCGTCCATGTGCGCGGTCACCGCACTCGCGGTGCTCGTCGCCGCCTGACCGGACCACTGTCACAGCGGCCCTGCCGGGCATGGAAGGATATGCGTTGTGCTGCGCTGGATAACTGCTGGAGAATCCCATGGTCCCGCCCTCGTCGCGATGCTCGAGGGGATGATCGCCGGTGTCGAGGTGACATCGAACGACATTTCGGAGCAGCTCGCGCGCCGTCGACTCGGCTACGGGCGCGGTGCCCGCATGAAGTTCGAGGCCGACAAGGTCACGATCATCGGTGGCGTCCGCCACGGCCTGACACTCGGCGGCCCCGTCGCCGTCGAGATCGGCAACACCGAATGGCCCAAGTGGGAAACCATCATGTCCGCCGACCCGGTCGACGCGGACGAACTCGCCGGTCAGGCGCGTAACGCCCCGCTGACCCGCCCCCGCCCCGGACACGCCGACTTCGCGGGCATGCTCAAGTACGGATTCGACGACGCCCGGCCCGTGCTCGAACGTGCCAGCGCCCGCGAAACCGCGGCACGAGTCGCCGCGGGCACCGTCGCCCGCAACTTCCTGCGCCAACTGTTCGGCGCCGAGGTCGTCTCCCACGTCATTTCCATCGGTGCCTCCGACCCCTACACCGGTGTCGAACCGACCGCCGACGACCTCGCAGCCATCGATGCGAGCCCGGTCCGTGCCTTCGGCAAGGCCGCCGAAGAGTCGATGATCGCCGAGATCGAAGCGGCCAAGCGTGACGGTGACACCCTCGGTGGTGTCGTCGAAGTCGTCGTCCACGGTCTGCCCATCGGTCTGGGCTCGTTCATCAGCGGCACCGACCGCCTCGACGCGCGCCTCGCGGCGGCACTGATGGGCATCCAGGCGATCAAGGGTGTCGAGGTCGGCGACGGATTCGAAACCGCGCGCCGGCGAGGCAGTGCCGCACACGACGAGATGAAGCCCGGACCCGACGGTGTGCTGCGGTCGACGAACCGCGCCGGCGGCGTCGAAGGCGGCATGACCAACGGTGAGGCACTGCGTGTGCGCGCCGCGATGAAGCCGATCTCCACGGTGCCGCGTGCCCTGTCCACCGTCGACATGAGCACCGGTGACGAAGCGGTCGCGATCCATCAGCGTTCCGACGTGTGCGCCGTGCCCGCGGCCGGTGTCGTCGCGGAAGCCATGGTTGCGCTCGTCGTGGCCCAGGCGGCACTCGAGAAGTTCGGTGGCGATTCGCTCGCCGAGACCGTCGGGAACGCAGACCGCTACCTGTCGGGCATCGCGGCGCGTCCGCCGCGGTGACCTCCATGGCACCGCGTGCAGTCCTGATCGGCCCGCCGGGGGCGGGCAAGTCGACCATCGGCAAGAGGGTCGCGCAGGCACTGGACGTCCCGCTGCTCGACACCGACGTCGAGATCGAGCGGACCACGGGGCGCACCATCCCGGAGATCTTCACGCGAGACGGCGAACCCGAGTTCCGGCGGATCGAGGAGCAGGTCGTCGCGGACGCGCTCGCCACCCACGACGGGGTGGTGTCGCTGGGCGGCGGCGCGATCCTCTCCGAGCGCACGCGGAGACTGCTGGCCGGTCACGTCGTGGTGTACCTGGAGATCAGTGTCGCGGAGGGCTTGCGGCGGACCGGTGCGAACACGAACCGGCCGTTGCTCAACGGCGGGGACCCCGCGCAGAAGTACCGCGATCTGATGCGCCGACGCAGGCCGCTGTACCGGCAGTCGGCCACCATCCGGGTCCGGACCGACGGTCGGAGCCCGGCCCGTGTAGTCCAGCAGGTGATCGCAAAACTCGAGTCAGCACAACAGGATCGGAGCAGCACACCGTGAGCGAACCGGTACGTATCGACGTGGCCACCGCCCAGCCCTATCCGGTGATCATCGGCAGGGGCCTGCTCGGTGATGTGGTGACGGAACTGTCCGGCACCCGAACCGTGGCGATATTCCACCAGCCCACCTTGACCGCGACAGCCGAGGCGGTCCGGGAGGCGTTGGCCGAGACCGGTATCGACGCCCACCGCATCGAGATCCCGGACGCCGAGGACGGCAAGGATCTGGCGGTCGCGGGATTCTGCTGGGAGGTGCTCGGGCGGATCGGGCTGACGCGATCCGACGCGGTGATCGGGCTCGGCGGCGGTGCCGCCACCGATCTCGCCGGGTTCGTGGCCGCCACGTGGATGCGTGGCGTGCGGGTCTACCACATTCCGACGACCCTGCTGGCGATGGTGGATGCCGCGGTGGGCGGCAAGACGGGGATCAACACCGAGGCCGGCAAGAACCTCGTCGGTTCGTTCCACGAGCCGTCCGCGGTGTTCGTCGACCTCGCGACCCTCGAGACGGTCCCGCGCAACGAGATCATCGCGGGTCTGGCCGAGGTCATCAAGACCGGGTTCATCGCCGACCCGATGATCCTCGAACTGATCGAGGAGGACCCGGAGGCAGCGCTCGATCCCACCGGAACGGTCCTTCCGGAGCTGATCCGTCGATCGGTGGAGGTCAAGGCGAAGGTCGTCGCGTCCGACCTGCGGGAATCGAACCTGCGCGAGATCCTCAACTACGGGCATACCCTCGGTCACGCCATCGAACGACGGGAACGTTACCGGTGGCGTCACGGCGCGGCCGTGTCCGTCGGGCTGGTGTTCGCTGCCGAACTCGGCCGGCTCGCGGGCCGGCTCGACGACACCACCGCGGAACGGCACCGCACGATCCTCGAGGCGGTGGGCCTGCCCACGACCTACGACCCGGACGCGTTCACGGACCTGCTCGCCGGGATGCAGACCGACAAGAAGAACCGTGCCGGCCTGCTGCGGTTCGTCGTCCTGGACGGACTGGCCAGACCGGGCCGCCTCGAGGGCCCCGATCCGTCGCTGCTGGCCGCGGCGTACTCGGAGGTGGCTCGGCAGGGTAGGGCGGACGCGGGAACCGTGCTGCTCTGACCGCGTGACCGTCCCCGACGCCGCGGGCGACGGCCGGTGGGCACGTTCGCCCGGGCACCGTCACCGGCGCACGGGTGACCAGGCGGGATCGCGGCCGGTCAGCGCGAGCAGTCGATCCCACGCCGTCGCGTCGGCCGCGACCGGCACGACCGGCCCGAACAGTCCGCCGGCGGTGCGTTGCTCGTCGGTGATCGGCTCGGCGAACGCCGTGCACGCGGCGATCTCGTCCGGCGTGCAGCGATAGGTCTGATCGGTGGCGACAGCGAGATCCCAGCCGTGTACGACCAGTTCGTCGAGCGCGACGAGACCCGCCGCCGCGGCGGGGAATTCGAGACCGCCGGCGCGGGTCGTGCCGGTCCACGCGGACGGCTCGGCCCAGGCCCGCGCCAACGCCGTCAATGCGGGTCGTGCCGAGTCGCGCCAGTCATCGGGCAACGCGTCGGCCGAGGGCCTCGGTGGGTGATCGGTCAGCGGGCCGAAATCCTTGCGCGCGGCGGCCTCGAATGCCGTGGCCAGCCCGAGCACATGATCGAGGACGGCGGCGACGGTCGCGTCGGCGCACGGCGTGGGACCGGTGAGTTGGTGCGCGCGGATACCCTCGACTATTCCCGCGACGCGCGCGGCGGCGGGCAACAGATCCAGCATCTCGGTCATCGATGTCTCCTGCCTCCCAGGGGGGTGGACGTCACCGATACCGACTCGTGCGGGGCCCGGAACTGAGCGCGGGGCCCGGGCGCGCCGATCAGGTCGACGGCGTGGGCGTGGAAGCCGTCGCGTCGCGGACGCGACCGTGGACGGCGTGCACGTGCAGCCCGGGGCGTTCGGCGACCCGGTCGACCGAGAACGAGGAATCGGACGCGGAACAACCCTATCGTCACCTCCACGGTCGACCACTGTCGATCGATGGGTGAGGATAGGGTTGTACAGGCGATTCCGGGTGGACGTGTCAGCGGTCGGTGCGGTCGGAGTCGGTCCCGACCGCGGGGAAGGTCTCGGTGGGCGCATCGTCGTCGCGCCACGTCGGGTCCGCGGCGCCACCGGCGCCCATGAGCGCCGGTTCGGGTTCCGGGGCCACCTCCTTCGTCCCGCGCTGCTCGCGGCCCACGAAGAACCTGCCCAGGGCGACCGCCGCAGTCGCGGGGAGGAACACCAGCAGCACGGTGAACGCCGCACCGGAGGTCAGCTCGAAGAACAGCGACTTCACGCCGACGGGGATGGACGTCACGGTGTCGATCAGCCAGGTCGCCGCCCCGCCGATCAGTCCGGTGACCGCTCCCGCGGCCAGCCAGCGCATCGTCAGGTCGGTGCCGTCATCGGGGTCGGGGTTCGCACGGCGGTCGCGGATCCCGTCGATCCCTGCCCACACGAATGCTGCGAGCACGACGATCACGAATCCGGTCCAGCGCATCAGTGAGCCCTGCAACGGCCACTGGACGAGAGCGGCACCGAGGAGGACACGCACCACGGTGTGGACCAGGGCGAGTCCCAGTCCGCGAAGCAACCAGGGTTTCATGTACGTGAGCGTAACGGCAATTGTTCCCGATGTGTGTCCGGGCCCACATGCTGGTCGCGCGGTACGTTCGACACATGCCCGCCGATCACGCCTCCCGCCGCATGGCGCTGCGCGCTGCGCTCGCCGACCGTGGCCTCGATGCCCTCCTGGTCACCGACCTCCTCAACATCCGGTACCTCACCGGATTCACCGGTTCGAACGCCGCACTCCTCGTCGTGGCGGTCGACGACGCCGACGAATCCGGAACGGTCGTCTGCACCGACGGCCGGTATCTGTCGCAGATCGCCGAGCAGGTGCCGGATCTGCGCGCCGAGATCGGTCGGGCATCCGCCGCGCACCTGGTCGCCGCGCTCGGCGGTGCCCGCTCGCGATGGGGCTTCGAGAGTCACGTTGTCACCGTCGACGAACGGGCCCGCTGGGACGGTCTCGACTCGGCGGTCGAGTTCGTCGCTGCGCCGGGTCTCGTCGAACAGCTGAGGATGGTCAAGGACGAACACGAGATCACGTTGTTGACGTCTGCGTGCGCCGCCGCCGACCGTGCCCTCGCCGATCTCGTCGCCGCCGGTGGGCTGCGACCCGGCCGAACCGAACAGCAGGTGGCTCGTGACCTCGAGTGGCGCATGTTCGAGCACGGAGCCGACGGTATCGCCTTCGAGACGATCGTCGCGGCCGGCGCGAACTCGGCGATCCCGCACCACCGGCCGACCGGGGCGGTGCTGGCGAGCGGCGACTTCGTCAAACTCGACTTCGGTGCGCAGATCGGTGGCTACCACTCCGACATGACCCGCACCTACGTCCTCGACCGGGTCTCCGACTGGCAGCGCGACGTGTACGACCTGGTCCTGCGCGCGCAGCGGGCCGGGCGTGAGGCGTTGGCGCCCGGCGTCGCGTGCGCGGACGTCGACGCGGCCGCGCGCACGGTGATCGCCGATGCGGGGCACGGTGAGCTGTTCCTGCACGGACTCGGGCACGGTGTGGGGTTGGAGATCCATGAAGCGCCCGGAATCGGCGCGGCGGCGCCCGGTACACTTGTCGCCGGTGCGGCGGTGACCGTCGAACCGGGCGTGTACTTCGCGGGGCGCGGTGGCGTGCGGATCGAGGACACGCTCGTGGTGCGGGAGCAGACACCTGAGCTGCTGACACTCACCGACAAGACATTGACCGTCGTCTGAGGGCGGTCCCCCGACTCTAGGAGACACGAAGTAAGTGGCTGACACCAGTGATTTCAAGAACGGTCTCGTTCTGAAGATCGACGGCCAGCTCTGGCAGATCATCGAGTTCCAGCACGTGAAGCCGGGTAAGGGCCCCGCGTTCGTCCGGACGAAGATCAAGAACGTGACCTCGGGCAAGACTGTCGACAAGACGTGGAACGCCGGTGTCAAGGTCGAGACCGCGACGGTCGATCGCCGCGACATGACGTACCTCTACAACGACGGCACCGACTACGTCTTCATGGACGGCGAGACCTACGATCAGATCTCGATCACGCCCGAGTTGCTCGGTGACGGCGCGAAGTTCCTGCTCGAGAACATGGCGGTGCAGGTCGCGACCCACGAGGACCAGCCGCTGTTCGTCGAGCTTCCCGTCACCGTCGAGCTCGAGGTCACCCAGACCGATCCGGGTCTGCAGGGCGACCGGTCCACCGGCGGCACCAAGCCCGCGACCCTCGAGACCGGCGCCGAGATCCAGGTCCCGCTGTTCATCAACATCGGCGACAAGCTCAAGGTCGATTCCCGCGACGGCAACTACCTCGGGCGAGTGAACTCCTGAGTGTCCGGAACACAGAAGAAACTCGGAGCACGACACAAGGCGCGTAAGCGCGCCGTCGATCTGCTGTTCGAGGCCGAGGCCCGCGACACCCATCCCGCCGACCTCGCGGCCGATCGGGTCGAGCTCGCGGTCCGCGACGACCAGGTGGCGCCCGTCCCCGCGTACACGCAGACGATCGTGGCGGGCGTGGCGGATCACCTCGACGAGGTCGACCGCACGATCGCCGATCATCTGCACGACTGGACGCTCGAGCGGCTGCCGGCGGTGGACCGGGCGATCCTGCGGATCGCGGTGTGGGAGTTGTTCCACACCGTCGACGTTCCCCCCGTCGTCGCCGTCGACGAAGCCGTCGAGCTCGCCAAGCAGTTGTCGACGGACGACTCACCCGCCTTCATCAACGGGGTGTTGGGTCAGATCGTCGCGCTCGCGGACCAGGTCCGGGCGGCCGCCGCCGCGACGACGGTCGATTCCCGGCCCGACGCTCCCGCAGATCCCGAGCGGCGCTGACGCCCCGCAGATCGGACGTCGAGACGACCCGGCGGGCCCGCCCGGACACGCTCCGGGCGGACCCGTCTCTCTTGTGTTGCGGTTCACCTGTGAACGATCGGGGTCGGTGACCGCGCCGCTGCTAGGCTGGATGACCGTCAGGCATCCTTTAACGATCCGTCCCGTGAGGCGGAGAAGGAGGTCGCTGCATGGCCGTGTCCGAGGACGGGTCGACAGCTTCATCATCTGCACCGCCGGCCCGCGAGTTGCTCTCGGCAGCCGACGTCAACCGCACCATTGCGCGCATTGCGCACCAGGTCATCGAGAAGACCGCGCTCGACGCCGAGCGTGACGCCCCCCGCGTCGTCCTGCTGGGTATCCCCACCCGCGGGATCGCGTTGGCCCAGCGGCTCGCCGACCGGATCGAGGACTTCTCCGGAGTGCGGGTGCCCGTCGGCTCGCTCGACATCACCCTCTACCGTGACGACCTGCGCACGAAACCCCACCGGCCCCTCGAGCGCACCTCGGTGCCGGACGGCGGTGTCGACCACGCTCTCGTTGTCCTCGTCGACGATGTGCTGTTCTCCGGGCGCTCCGTCCGTGCTGCACTCGATGCGCTGCGCGACCTCGGGCGCCCCACATCCGTCCAACTGGCGGTCCTCGTCGATCGTGGCCACCGCGAGCTACCGCTGCGCGCCGATTACGTGGGCAAGAACGTGCCCACCGCGCGCACCGAGGACGTGCGGGTGTTGCTGAGCGAACACGACGGGCGTGACGCCGTGGAGATCTCGGGAGGCAAGACCCTGTGAAGCACCTGCTCTCCATCGCGGACCTGAATCGGGATTCCGCGATCGAGCTACTCGACGACGCCGAACGGTTCGAGCAGGCGCTGCTCGGTCGTGAGGTGCGTAAGCTCCCGACGCTGCGCGGTCGCACTGTCATGACGGTGTTCTTCGAGAACTCCACCCGCACCCGCGTGTCCTTCGAGGTCGCCGGCAAGTGGATGAGCGCGGACGTCATCAACGTCTCCGCCTCCACGTCGTCGGTGAAGAAGGGCGAGTCGCTGCGCGACACCGCCCTGACGCTGCACGCCGCCGGCGCCGACGCCCTGATCGTTCGGCATCCCGCATCGGGCGCAGCGAACCGCATCGCACACTGGACGAACGAGACCGGAACCGGCCCCGCGGTGATCAACGCCGGGGACGGCACCCACGAACACCCCACCCAGGCGCTCCTCGACGCCCTCACTCTGCGACAACGACTCGGGTCGATCGACGGCCGCCGCATCGGCATCGTCGGGGACATCCTGCACAGCCGCGTCGCCCGCTCGAACGCGTTGCTGCTGAGCATGCTCGGTGCCGAGGTCGTCCTCATCGCGCCGCGCACCCTGCTGCCCGTCGGCGTCGAGACATGGCCGGTGACGGTCGCGGACTCCCTCGACGCCGAACTACCGGCCCTCGACGCGGTGATGATGCTGCGCGTACAGGCGGAACGCATGAACGGCGGTTTCTTCCCCTCTCCACGCGAGTATTCGATCCGGTACGGACTGAGCGAGAAGCGGGCCGCGATGTTGCCCGACCACGCGGTGGTGCTGCACCCGGGACCGATGCTGCGCGGCATGGAGATCGGATACCCGGTTGCCGACGCCCCCCGCACGGCCGTTCTGCAGCAGGTCACCAACGGTGTGCACGTGCGTATGGCGGTGCTCTTCCGGCTTCTCGTCGGCACCGAAGGGACTCTTTCGTGACCACCACCCGAGGAACAGGAGACACAGCGGTGTCGTCGCAGGTGCTCATCCGAAACGCCCGGCCCTACGGCGAGGGCGATCCCGTCGACGTGCTGCTCGGGGACGAGCAGATCCTCGCGATCGGCGCCGATGTTGCTGCGCCCACCGACGCTGTGGTCATCGACGGCGCCGGGCAGATCCTGCTGCCGGGATTCGTCGACCTGCACACGCACCTGCGCGAACCGGGCCGCGAGGACACCGAGACCATCGACAGCGGCTCCGCCGCGGCGGCACGGGGCGGTTTCACGGCGGTGTTCGCGATGGCGAACACCGATCCGGTCGCCGATTCGGCGGTGATCACCGACCATGTGTGGCGGCGCGGCCGGGAGGTCGGCCTCGTCGACGTCCATCCGGTCGGTGCGGTCACGGTCGGGCTGGGCGGGACCCAACTCGCGGAGATGGGCGCGATGGCCGCCGGTGTCGGGCAGGTCCGGATGTTCTCCGATGACGGCAAGTGCGTGTCCGATCCGTTGCTGATGCGGCGCGCGCTCGAGTACGCGAGTTCGCTCGGCGTGCTGATCGCGCAGCACGCGGAGGAACCGCGGTTGACGGACGGGGCGGTCGCACACGAAGGACCGACTGCGGCGCGACTGGGGTTGGCGGGATGGCCCCGCGCGGCCGAGGAATCGATCGTGGCGCGGGACGCGCTGCTGGCCCGCGATGCCGGTGCGCGCGTGCACATCTGCCACGCATCCACGGCCGGGACGGTCGAGCTCGTGAAATGGGCGCGGACGCAGGGGATTGCGATCAGCGCTGAGGTCACCCCGCATCATCTGTTGCTCGACGATTCGCGTCTGGAGACGTACGACGGGATCAACCGGGTCAATCCGCCCCTGCGGGAACGGTCCGATGTGGAGGCGCTGCGTCGAGGCCTGGCGGACGGTGTTCTCGACTGCGTCGCCACCGATCACGCGCCGCACGCCGAGCAGGACAAGTGCTGCGAGTTCTCGCAGGCACGACCGGGCATGCTCGGACTCGAGACAGCACTGTCGATCGTGATCGAGACGATGGTGCGACCGGGCCTGCTGGACTGGCGTGGTGTCGCGAAGGTGATGAGCGAACGTCCCGCACAGATCGTCGGGCTCGACGATCAGGGCCGCCCGCTCGAGGTCGGCGAGCCCGCGAACATCGTGTTGGTCGATCCGGACGCGGAGTGGATCGTGCGCGGACACGACTTCGCGAGCATCTCCCACAACACCCCGTACGAGGACATGACGCTGCCCGGTCGCGTGACCGCGACGGTGCTGCGGGGCCGGATCACCGCCCGCGACGGCAACGTGTTCCCGCTCGACGGAGGACGGTGATCACCGATGGATCGTGCTCTGCTCACCCTCGGGTTCCTGCTGCTGTGGGTCGTGCTGGTCCTGCTGATGTGGAAGGGCTGGCGTGGCCGGGCCCGGCGACAGGCAGATGTCGTCGGTGCACTCCCGGCGGTTCCCGCCGAACTCGGAGACGAGTTGATCGCGCCGAGCACCGGCCTGTACGTGGGAAGCACGCTGGCACCCAGTTGGCAGGACCGGATCGCTGTCGGGGATCTCGGACACCGTGCTGCGGCGGAGCTGAGCAGGTACAGCCGCGGCATCCTGCTGGAACGATCCGGCGAGACGCCCGTGTGGATCCCGCAGGAGTCGATCCGTGCCATCCGCACCGAACGCGGTCTCGCCGGGAAGGTGATGAGCAAGGACGGCGTGCTGGTCATCCGGTGGGAACTGCCCAGCGGCACCGAGATCGACACCGGATTCCGCGGCGACGACAAGTCGGTGTACCCGGCGTGGACCGCGCCGCCGCGCGGTGGGCGTGACGAGGACGGCGTCGAGGACGCCTGAGACGAAGAAGACGATGAAGACGACGAAGAAGATGCTTTCGGATACGACACGCGAGAACTCAGCCCGTGCGGCCGGCTCCGGTGACGTCGAACAGAACGGAGAGAACACATGAGCGGCAGTTCATTCGCCCCCGACACCGCGGTGTTGGTCCTCGAGGACGGGCGCGCCTTCCGCGGCAGTGTGTTCGGTGCCGCGGGACAGACGCTCGGCGAGGCCGTGTTCTCCACCGGCATGACCGGATATCAGGAGACTCTCACCGACCCCAGCTATCACCGGCAGATCGTGGTGGCGACCGCCCCGCAGATCGGCAACACCGGCTGGAACGGTGAGGACAACGAATCGGTCGGACCCGACGGTGATGCCGCTGGTTCACGGATCTGGGTCGCCGGATTCGTGGTGCGTGACCCGTCGCGGCGCACGTCGAGTTGGCGCGCCACCGGGTCGTTGCAGGACGAGCTCGAACGGCAGAATGTCGTCGGGATCGCCGGTATCGACACCCGCGCGCTCGTGCGGCATCTGCGTACCCGCGGCTCGATGAAGGCGGGGGTGTTCTCCGGCGACGCTCTGCCGTACAACGGTGCCGACATCGACGTCGCCGCGCTCGTCGACCGGGTGAGGAACCAGCCCTCGATGCTCGGAGCGAACCTGGCCCGCGAGGTCACCACCGAATCCGGGTACGTCGTCGAACCCGACGGTGACGTCCGCTTCGAGGTCGCCGCCGTCGACCTCGGCATCAAGAGCAACACACCGCGGATGCTCGCGAGCCGTGGTATCCGCGTGCACGTGCTGCCTGCGACCGCCGCCCTCCACGACATCCTAGATCTGAAGGCCGCCGGTGTGTTCCTGTCGAACGGTCCGGGGGACCCGGCCACCGCCGACGACATCGTGCACCTGACGAAGGAGGTGCTGGGGCAGGGCCTGCCGCTGTTCGGCATCTGCTTCGGCAACCAGATCCTCGGCCGTGCACTCGGCCTGAACACCTACAAGATGAAGTTCGGGCACCGCGGCATCAACATCCCGGTCGTCGAACACGACACCGGCCGTATCGCCATCACCGCGCAGAACCACGGGTTCGCACTCGAAGGGGAGGCGGGCCAGGAGTTCGATACGCCCTTCGGCCGCGCCGTGATCAGCCACACGTGTGCCAACGACGGTGCCGTGGAAGGCGTCCGCCTCCTCGACGGCAGCGCCTTCTCGGTGCAGTACCACCCGGAGGCGGCGGCAGGACCGCACGACGCCGCCTACCTGTTCGATCGTTTCGCCAGCCTGCTCGAGGGAGACAAGAACTGATGCCACGTCGTACCGATCTCTCCCACATCCTCGTCATCGGGTCCGGCCCGATCGTCATCGGCCAGGCCTGCGAGTTCGACTACTCGGGCACCCAGGCGTGCCGGGTGCTGCGCGAGGAGGGCCTGCGGGTCAGCCTCGTCAACTCGAACCCGGCCACGATCATGACCGACCCCGAGTTCGCCGACTCCACCTACATCGAGCCGATCACCGCCGAGTTCGTCGAGAAGGTCATCGCCACCGAGGCCGCCAACGGCACCCCCATCGACGCGGTGCTCGCCACCCTCGGCGGCCAGACCGCGCTCAACACCGCGGTCGCGCTGTCCGAGCAGGGCATCCTCGACAAGTACGACGTCGAACTGATCGGTGCCGACTTCGACGCCATCCAACGCGGCGAGGACCGGCAGAAGTTCAAGGACATCGTCACCAAGTGCGGTGGTGAATCCGCCCGCTCCGCGGTCTGTTACACGATGGACGAGGTGCGCACCACCGTCGCCGAACTCGGTTTCCCCGTCGTGGTGCGGCCGTCGTTCACGATGGGTGGCCTCGGCTCGGGGATGGCCTACGACGACGCCGATCTCGAGCGCATCGCCGGTGGTGGTCTCGCGGCGTCGCCCACCGCGAACGTCCTCATCGAGGAATCCATCCTCGGCTGGAAGGAATACGAACTCGAGTTGATGCGTGACGGCCGCGACAACGTCGTGATCGTCTGCTCCATCGAGAACGTCGACCCGGTCGGTGTGCACACCGGCGACTCGATCACCGTCGCACCGGCGATGACCCTCACCGACCGCGAATACCAGAAGATGCGCGACCTCTCGATCGCGATCCTACGTGAGGTCGGTGTCGACACCGGCGGCTGCAACATCCAGTTTGCGATGGATCCGCGCGACGGCCGTCTCGTCGTCATCGAGATGAACCCGCGGGTGTCGCGGTCCTCGGCGCTGGCGTCGAAGGCCACCGGCTACCCGATCGCGAAGATGGCCGCCAAGCTCGCCATCGGCTACACCCTCGACGAGATCGTCAACGACATCACCCGGGAAACGCCGGCGTGCTTCGAGCCGACCCTCGACTACGTCGTGGTCAAGGCGCCGCGGTTCGCGTTCGAGAAGTTCCCGGGCGCCGACGGCACGCTGACCACAACCATGAAGTCCGTCGGCGAGGCCATGTCCATCGGCCGGAACTTCACCGAGGCGTTCGGCAAGGTGCTGCGGTCGTTGGAGACCAAGCGTGCCGGTTTCTGGACCGGACCGGCCGTCGAGGGCGATCTCGGGACGCTGCTCGCGGAGATCGCGACGCCCACCGACGGCCGCATCTACGGTGTCGCCGCGGCTTTCGAACTCGGCGCGACCGTCGAGCAGGTCTTCGACGCCACGAAGATCGACCCGTGGTTCCTCGACCAGATCCAGCAGATCGTGGAACTGGGGGAGAAGGTGCGCGGCGCCGAGAGCTTCGGTGAGCAGGAACTGCGCTACGCCAAGCATCACGGATTCTCCGATCGGCAGATCGCCGAGCTGCGCCCGGAGCAGTTCGCCGACGAGGACGCCGTGCGTGACCTGCGCACCGACCTGAACGTGCATCCCGTGTACAAGACGGTCGACACCTGCGCCGCCGAGTTCGAGGCCCGTACCCCCTACCACTATTCGACGTACGAGCTCGATCCCGACGCCGAGACCGAGGTCGCACCGCAGACCGAGCGTCCCAAGGTGCTCATCCTCGGCTCCGGTCCGAACCGCATCGGCCAGGGCATCGAGTTCGACTACTCGTGTGTGCACGCCGCGCTGACCCTGTCGGACGCCGGGTACGAGACCGTCATGGTCAACTGCAACCCGGAGACCGTCTCCACCGACTACGACACCGCCGACCGCCTGTACTTCGAGCCGCTCACCTTCGAGGACGTCCTCGAGGTGTACCGTGCCGAATGCGCGTCGGGCACCGTCGCCGGTGTCATCGTCCAACTGGGCGGTCAGACGCCGCTGGGGCTGGCACGTCGGCTCGAAGCCGCCGGGGTGCCGATCGTCGGCACCAGCCCCGCGGCCATCGACCTGGCCGAGGATCGTGGCGAGTTCGGTCACGTCCTCGATGCGGCCGGTCTGCCGGCCGCCAAGTACGGCACCGCGACCACCTTCGAGGGTGCGCGGGAGATCGCCGCCGGCATCGGCTACCCGGTGCTGGTGCGTCCGTCCTACGTGCTCGGCGGCCGCGGCATGGAGATCGTCTACGACGAGAAGGCGCTCGAGGCGTACATCGCGAACGCCACCGAGATCTCCGACGACCGCCCCGTGCTCGTCGACCGGTTCCTCGACGACGCGGTGGAGATCGATGTCGACGCGCTCTGCGACGGCACCGACGTCTACATCGGCGGGATCATGGAGCACATCGAGGAGGCCGGGATCCACTCCGGCGACTCGGCGTGCGCGCTGCCCCCGATCACGCTGGGCCGCTCCGACATCGAGAACGTGCGACGCTCCACCGCAGCGCTGGCGAAGGGGATCGGCGTCAAGGGCCTGCTCAACGTCCAGTACGCGCTCAAGGACGACATCCTGTACGTCCTGGAGGCGAACCCGCGGGCCAGCCGCACCGTGCCGTTCGTGTCCAAGGCGACCGGGGTGCAACTCGCGAAGGCGTGTGCGCGGATCATGCTCGGTGAGACCATCGCGGAGTTGCGCACGCAGGGTCTGCTGCTCGCCGAGGGCGACGGCAGCGACGCCCCCCTCGACGCGCCCATCGCGGTGAAGGAAGCGGTGCTGCCGTTCAACCGGTTCCGCCGCGCCGACGGTACCGGTGTCGATACTCTGCTCAGCCCCGAGATGAAGTCCACCGGCGAGGTCATGGGTCTCGACAGCGACTTCGGCCGGGCATTCGCGAAGTCGCAGACCGCCGCGTACGGGTCGTTGCCGGTCGACGGCGCGGTGTTCGTCTCGATCGCGAACAAGGACAAGCGGTCGATGATCTTCCCGGTCAAGCATCTCGCCGACCTGGGGTTCCGGATCATGGCGACCGTTGGCACCGCGGAAACCCTGCAGCGCAACGGGGTTGCCTGCGAACACGTGTACAAGGTGTCCGACGAGGACCGGCCCGAGGGGGCACCGACGATCGTCGATCGCATCCGCGCCGGGGACGTGGCGATGGTGATCAACACACCGTGGGGCAACGCGGGTCCGCGCGTCGACGGCTATGAGATCCGCAGTGCCGCCGTCGCCGCGAACATTCCGTGTGTGACCACCGTGCAGGGCGCCGCCGCTGCCATCCAGGGCATCGAGGCCGCGATCCGCGGCGAGATCGGTGTCCGGTCCATCCAGCGGATGCAGGCGGGTCTGCGCGGCGGCGAGCAGCAGTCGTGACCGGATTCGGGGAGCGGCTGGACGCGGCGCTCACCGAGCGCGGACCGCTGTGCGTGGGTATCGACCCGCATCCGGAACTGCTCGGGGCGTGGGGACTGACAGTGGACACGGCCGGGCTGGCCGAGTTCACCGAACGGTGCGTCGACGCGTTCGCCGGGAATGTTGCGCTCGTCAAACCACAGGTGGCGTTCTTCGAGGCGTTCGGCTCGGCGGGCATCGCGGTGCTCGAACGGGCGGTGGCGGCGCTGCGCGAGAGCGGCACCCTGGTGCTCTCCGACGCCAAACGCGGCGACATCGGATCGACGATGGCCGCGTACGCGCGCACCTGGCTGTCCGACGAGTCGCCGCTGTGTTCGGATGCGGTGACCGTGTCGCCGTACCTGGGATTCGGTGCCCTGGAACCGGCCCTGAGCCTGGCTCGGGGCGCCGATCGTGGTGTGTTCGTGCTCGCGGCCACCTCCAACCCGGAAGGGGCCCAGGTGCAGCGCGCGACCGTCGCGGACGGGCGCACCCTCGCCCAGGTGATGGTCGACGAGGCCGCGGCCCGGAACGCCGGGTACCCGGTGCTCGGTCCGGTCGGTGTGGTGGTGGGCGCGACGCTGACCGCCGCACCCGATCTGAGTGCCGTGCACGGTCCGATCCTGATGCCGGGTGTCGGCGCACAGGGCGGTACCGCCGACGACGTGCGCCGGCTCGCGGGGGACGCGCTCCGGGCCGTTGTCCCCAACGTCTCGCGCGAGGTACTGCGGGCGGGGCCGTCGGTGCAGGCGTTGCGTGACGAGGCGGCCCGTGTGGCCGCGTCGTTCGCGTTCCTACGCGACTGAGGTATCCGTTCGCGTTCCTGCGCGACCGAGACGTCCGGGGGACGTTCCGGCCGCACCGAAGAGTCTCGACAGGTTCGGGGGCGCCGTGCACGCCTGTGCGGTGCCCCCGACGTCGTGAGGTCGTGTGGGCCCGCCGGACGGGCGGCGTCGGCTGCGAACATGCAGGATGTACGGCTTTCCGTGCGGTTGTACCCGCTCGCGACACGCGCACTCCGCGAAAAAATTTCGCCCGACCCGCGGCCGCGTCCGGATGCGAGGTGCGGAACTGCGCCGCGCGAGTGTCCATCCCCGTCCCGACCCGCGGAGGCGGGGCTGTGACCTGCGGTTTTGCGATGTCGATCGTGTGCGATCCAACGTGTGCGCGCTCACGACCTGCGGGTTCTCCGGTCCGTTTCCGATTCCCACTACCGCACGTGTTTTCGACTGGAACGGCGGGGGGCGGGTTCGCAATCGTCGGCGGTCGTGAGTACGGTCGCTATCGCCGCTGGTTGACAGCGGTCGAAGACTGTTTGCCAACGATGAGACGGAGGAACCGTGGCCCTTCCCCAGCTGACCGACGAGCAGCGCGCCGCTGCTCTGGAGAAGGCGGCTGCTGCCCGTCGTGCCCGGGCGGAGCTCAAGGAGCGCCTGAAGCGTGGCGGCACCGACCTCAAGCAGGTGCTCGCCGACGCCGAGAACGACGAGATCCTCGGCAAGATGAAGGTGTCCGCCCTGCTCGAGGCCCTGCCGAAGGTCGGCAAGGTCAAGGCGCAGGAGATCATGACCGAACTGGAGATCGCTCCGACCCGCCGTCTGCGCGGTCTCGGTGATCGCCAGCGCAAGGCGTTGCTCGCCAGGTTCGATTTCGACGCCTGAGCACCGTGGTAGCTGACGCACAATCCGTGGCGGACAGCGCACCCGCAGCGCGGAGGGGCCGGCTGGTCGTCCTGGCCGGCCCCTCCGCGGTCGGGAAGTCGACCGTCGTGAAGGTTCTGCGCGAGCGCGTGCCGAATCTGCTGTTCAGTGTGTCCGCCACGACCCGGGATCCGCGTCCCGGGGAGGTGGACGGGCACGACTACCATTTCGTGTCCCGCGCCGAGTTCGATCGGATGATCGATGCCGGTGATCTGCTCGAATGGGCGGACATCCACGGTGGCCTGCAGCGATCGGGTACCCCGGCCGCACCCGTCCGGGAGGCTCTCGACGCGGGCCGCCCGGTCCTCGTCGAGGTGGATCTCGCCGGTGCCCGCGCAGTGCGGACCGCGATGCCGGAGGCGGTGCTCGCGTTCCTGGCGCCGCCCAGCTGGGAGGTCCTCGTCGAGCGCCTCACCGGTCGCGGTACCGAAACCGACGACGTCGTGGCCCGCAGGCTCGACACCGCTCGCACCGAACTGGCCGCCCGTGACGAGTTCGACGTCGTGGTGGTCAACGAGGACGTCGACCGTGCCTGCGACGAGTTGGTATCCTTGTTGGTCGGACCCGACGCCACCTGACCGACCGCACCCGATCGGTTCCGGTCGGGTGCGCGTCCGCAGCCCTTCCACATTCGAAGCGAAAACTCAGGAGTACACCGAGTGAGCAGCATCCAGGCCGCCGCGACCGACACTGCGGGCAACACCCTGCCGGTCTACGACACCCCGCTGGGTATCACCAACCCGCCGATCGACGAGCTGCTCGAACGCGCCTCCTCGAAGTACGCGCTGGTGATCTACGCGGCCAAGCGCGCCCGCCAGATCAACGACTACTACAACCAGCTCGGCGACGGCATCCTCGAGTACGTCGGCCCGCTCGTCGAGCCGGGTCTTCAGGAGAAGCCGCTGTCGATCGCCATGCGCGAGATCCACTCGGATCTGCTCGAACACACCGAAGGCGAGTGAGCGCCCACACCGTCGACGGTCCGGCCGAGTCGGCTCGACGTCGGGTCGTCGTCGGGGTTGCCGGGGGTATCGCCGCATACAAGTCGTGTGCGCTGATCCGTGCGCTGACCGAGAGCGGCCACCAGGTGCGGGTGGTTCCCACCGAATCCGCACTCGAATTCGTCGGCCGCGCCACCTTCGAGGCACTGTCGGGCAATCCCGTGCACACCGGGGTCTTCACCGACGTGCCGCAGGTTCCGCACGTGCGTCTCGGGCAGGAAGCCGATCTCGTGGTCGTCGCGCCCGCCACCGCCGATCTGATGGCGCGCGCGGCGACAGGCCGCGCGGACGACCTGCTCACCGCGACCCTGCTGACCGCCCGGTGCCCGGTGATGTTCGTGCCCGCGATGCACACCGAGATGTGGGAGCATCCCGCCACCGTCGAGAACGTCGCGACGCTGCGCCGCCGCGGCAACGTCGTCGTCGAACCCGCGTCCGGTCGGCTCACCGGCAAGGACACCGGGGCCGGGCGCCTGCCCGAGCCCGACGAGATCTTCGCGCTCGCTGCACTGCTGCTCGAACGCGCCGACGCATTGCCGCGGGACCTCGAAGGGCGCCGGCTGGTGATTTCCGCCGGGGGTACCCGCGAACCTCTCGACCCGGTCCGGTTCCTCGGTAATCGCAGTTCCGGAAAACAGGGGTACGCACTGGCGCGGCTCGCCGCGCAACGCGGCGCCGACGTCACGCTCGTCGCCGGCGCGGTCGCGGGCCTGGACGATCCCGCCGCGGTCGACGTCGTGCGTGTGCAGACCGCCGCGCAGATGGGGGACGCGGTCACCGCACTGGCCGCCGGCGCGGACGCGGTGATCATGTCCGCGGCCGTCGCGGATTTCCGGCCCACCACCCTCGCCGCGAGCAAGATCAAGAAGGGTGCGGGCGAACCCGACACCATTCCGCTGACCAAGAACGACGACATCCTCGCGGGTCTCGTGAAGGCCCGTGCGGAGGGCGATCTCGCCGCCGACACCGCCATCGTCGGCTTCGCCGCGGAGACCGGAGACGAACAGGGAGACGTCCTGACCTACGCGCGCGAGAAGCTCGCACGCAAGGGGTGCGACCTGCTCGTGGTGAACGCCGTCGGTGACGGCAAGGCCTTCGAGGTCGACAACAACGACGGTTGGCTGCTCTCCGCGGACGGATCCGAGACCGCGCTCGCGCACGGATCCAAGGCACTGATGGCCAGCCGGGTCCTGGACGCCCTGCGACCGCTGTTGCCTCCGGCGGGATGATTACGCTCGAGTGACCTCGGACACTCGCGCCGATGCTGCGGGGGCAGTAGCGTCGGAATCGGGGTGGGGGATTCGGGGCCACACCGAGCACGTGCTAGAACCACTACACACGAGGCCAGAACATCAGTCGAGAGGGAGAGTCTGTGAGCAAGACCGGAAGTCGGCTTTTCACCAGTGAGTCCGTGACGGAGGGGCACCCGGACAAGATCTGTGACGCGATCAGCGACTCCGTCCTCGACGCCCTCCTCGCCGAGGATCCCCGTTCCCGTGTCGCGGTGGAGACCCTCGTGACCACCGGCCAGGTCCACGTCGTCGGTGAGGTCACCACGTCGGCGTACGCGGACATCCCGAAGATCGTCCGCGATCGGGTCCTCGAGATCGGCTACGACTCGTCGTCGAAGGGGTTCGACGGGAACTCGTGCGGTGTCAACATCGCGATCGGCGCGCAGTCGCCGGAGATCGCCGGCGGCGTCGACGTCTCGCACGAGGCACGCACCGGCACCCTGACCGACGACGAGGTGGCCCTGCAGGGCGCCGGCGACCAGGGCCTGATGTTCGGCTACGCCTGCTCGGACACCCCCGAGCTCATGCCGCTGCCGATCTCGCTCGCGCACCGACTGTCGCGGCGGCTCACCGAGGTCCGCAAGACCGGGGTGTTGCCGTACCTGCGTCCCGACGGGAAGACCCAGGTCACCATCGAGTACGACGGTGACACCCCGGTCCGCCTCGACACCATCGTCATCTCCACACAACACGCCGCCGACATCGACCTGAACAACCTGTTGGCCCCGGATCTGCGCACGCATGTCGTCGATGCGGTACTCGCCGACCCGAACCTCGCCGGTCTCGACACCTCCGACATCCGGCTGCTCGTCAATCCGTCCGGATCGTTCGTCCTCGGCGGACCCATGGGCGACGCGGGCCTGACGGGACGCAAGATCATCGTCGACACCTACGGCGGTATGGCCCGCCACGGTGGCGGCGCCTTCTCCGGCAAGGACCCGTCGAAGGTCGACCGGTCCGCCGCGTACGCGATGCGGTGGGTCGCCAAGAACGCCGTCGCCGCGGGACTCGCCGACCGCATCGAGGTGCAGGTCGCCTACGCCATCGGCAAGGCCGCCCCCGTCGGTCTGTTCGTCGAGACGTTCGGCACCGAGAAGACCGATCCGGCCCGGATCCAGCAGGCCATCGGAGAGGTCTTCGATCTGCGACCGGGCGCGATCATCCGCGACCTCGATCTGCTGCGTCCCATCTACGCGCAGACCGCGGCGTACGGCCACTTCGGTCGCACCGACATCGACCTGCCGTGGGAGAGCACCGACCGCGCCGAGAAGTTGCGCGCCGCAGCCGGTCTGTAACCCGACCGGCACGCACGGTTGGCCGCCGAACGACCCGCAGCCGAGGTCGACCCGGTCGCTCGGGTGCTGCCCCTGCTGCCGCTCCCGCACCTAGACCGCGAGTTCGACTACCTGATTCCGCGCGAGCTGGACGCGGACGCCCGCCCGGGCGTCCGCGTCCGCGTGCGTTTCGCCGGTCGTCTCGTCGACGGATTCCTCCTCGACCGTGTCGCGACCAGCGACCACCCCGGCAGACTCGGCCGCATCGAACGCGTCGTCTCCGCCGAGGTCGTGCTCACCCCCGAGATCGCCGCTCTCGCGGACGAGGTCGCCACCCGCTACGCCGGCACCCGAGCCGACGTCCTGCGACTGGCCGTGCCGCCCCGGCACGCCCGTGTCGAGGCGGAGGCCGTCCGCGTCACCGAACCGCCGGTACCGCCGCGGGTGGACCGGGCGGCCTGGGCCCGCTACCGGCACGGCGACAACTTCCTCGACGCACTCGTCGCCGGACGCACACCGCGCGCCGCGTGGCAGGCACTACCGGGAGAGGACTGGCCGCGCCGCCTCGCGGAACTCGCCGCCGTCACCGCGGCCCGCGGTCGCGGTGCCGTCCTCGTCGTCCCCGACCAACGTGACCTCGACCGGGTGCTCACGGCGTGCGTCGACCTCGTCGGCGACGACCACGTCGTCGGCCTCGCCGCCGGGCTCGGGCCCGCCGAGCGATACCGGCGGTGGCTCGCGGCGCTGCGTGGCTCGGCCCGCATCGTCGTGGGGACACGGGCCGCGGTGTTCGCGCCCGGCCCGGCCATCGGGTTGCTCGTCGTGTGGGACGACGGTGACGACCTGCACTGCGAACCGCGCTCCCCGTACCCGCACACCCGGGAGGTGGCGGCGCTGCGCGCCCACGCCTGTGGTGCGGCCGTCGTCGTGGCCGGCCACGCTCGCACCGCGGAGACGCAGGCCCTCGTCGAGGCGGGCTGGGCGCACGACCTGGTCGCTCCCCGCGAGGTGGTACGCGCGTGCGCCCCGCGGATCGTCGCCCTCGCCGACAGCGACCGGGCCCTCGCCCGTGATCCGGCGGCGCGCGCCGCCCGGCTGCCCGGTATCGCGTTCGAGGCGGCCCGGGCGGCGATCGGTGCGGGACGCCCCGTGCTCGTGCAGGTTCCGCGCCGCGGTTACGTGCCGGCGCTGGCATGCGGCAAGTGCCGGGCACCGGCGCGTTGCCGGCGTTGCAACGGTCCGCTGGCGCTACCGTCCGCGGGCGGCCCCGACGGTGCGGCCGTCCCCGCCTGCAAGTGGTGCGGGGTCGCCGATGCGACGCATCGCTGTCACGCGTGCGGCGCGCGTTCGCTGCGCGCGGTGGTGGTCGGTGCGGGCCGCACCGCGGAGGAACTCGGTCGCGCTTTCCCCGGGGTACCGGTGGTGACGTCGGGTGGTTCCGAGGTGAAGGCGACCGCGCCCGAGTCCGCCGCGCTCGTCGTGTCCACCGTCGGTGCCGAACCGGTGGCGGCCGGTGGTTACGGTGCGGCGCTGCTGCTCGACGGGTGGGCGCTCCTCGGTCGCGCGGATCTGCGGGCGACCGAGGAGACGATGCGCCGCTGGTTGACGGCGTCGGCGCTGGTGCGTCCGGCATCGGAGGGCGGACGGGTCGTGGTGGTCGCGGATTCGGGGATCCCGACGGTGCAGGCCCTGGTGCGCTGGGACCCGGTCGGTCACGCCGCTGCGGAGGTCGCCGAACGCGCCGAGGTGGGATTTCCGCCGGCCGTGCACATGGCGGCGGTCGACGGCGCGGCACCTGCGGTCGCGGCGTTGCTCGAGGCCACGCACCTTCCGGCAGGTGCCGAACTGCTCGGACCGGTGCCGCTCCCGCCGGGGCAGCGACTCCCGTTCGGTGCCGACGATCCCGAACCCGACGAGGTGCATCGCATGTTGGTCCGGGTGCCCCGGGACCGCGGGCGGGCACTCGGGTCGGCGCTGCGCAGTGCCCAGGCCGGGCGCACCGCGCGGCGCACCGACGGTCCTCTGCGAGTGCAGATGGATCCACCGCGGATCGGCTGACGGCTCGCCGCCCCGCCGGTCAGCGAACGGGACCGAGCGGTTCTCCACCGGACAGCACGAGTACGGACAGCGGCGCGAGATCGTGGGGGAATCCCGCGCCCGCGGCGGTGTCCAGCCAGCGCACCTCGTCGATCTCCGCGGCGGGCGCGACCGCCGCTACCGGTGGGTGCTCGAACACGGATGCCTCGACGACGAAACCGTCCTCGTTCGCGGCGGCGGCGCGGAACACACCGACGGGACGCAGTTCGGCGAGGTCGAGGTCGGCACCGAGTTCCTCCGCGCATTCGCGGACCGCGGTCTGCGCGGGGGACTCGCCGGGTTCGGGTTTGCCGCCCGGGAACATGAAATGGTCGGTGCCGCGTTTGCGGACAGTCAACACCGCCCCCGCATCGTCTCGGAGGACCACGGCGCTGACGGTGATCACGTTCGCTGTCGTCACGGCGCCATCGTATCGGGGAGTTCCCCGTGCTCCCGCCGGGCGGTGAACCGGAACTTTTTCCGTGCGGGGACACCAGCCCCGGGTTCGGCCACAATGGTGACTGGTCGGGGTTGTGACCGGATGGGAAGGGGAGGGCTGTGGGAGGAAGACGACGGGTGTCACGGATGTTCGTACTCGGTGCGATCGCGAGCGCGATCGCCTTGGTGGGGGGAACGGCGAGTGCCGATCCGGCCGGTGGTTCGGTGGACTTCGTGCCGACCGATCCGGGCCCGGTGGCACACACCCACGCCGAGGCCTCCGAATACAGCGAGAACCATCCCGGTTCGGCCCCACCGGGCACGAACGACTTCGCGTGTGTGCCGACCACCGAACATCCGCGTCCCCTGGTGCTCGCGCACGGAACGGATTCGGACAGCTACTCCGACTTCGCGGCTCTGGCGCCCCTGCTCGCGGATTCCGGCTGGTGTGTGTTCGCGGTCGACTACGGGCGCGCGCCGGGGGAGGACGGCTACGGTACGGGCGACATCCGGGTCAGCGCAGAACAGTTCGGCCGATTCGTCGATCGGGTGCGGTCGGCGACAGGTGCGGCCGAGGTCGACGTGATCGGGTACTCACAGGGAGCGACGGTGACCCGCTGGTACATCAACCGACTCGGTGGAGCGCACGTCGTCGACCACTGGGTGGGGCTGGCATCCCCGAGCTACGGTGGCACGTTCTACGGATTGGGAAGCGCCGCCGCGACGATTCCCGGCGCCGTCGACGCGGTGGGTTCGGTCCTGTCGGAGGCGCTCGTCCAGCAACTGCAGGGCTCGGACGTGCTCGGAGAACTCAACACCCCCGTCGACACCGTGCCGGGAGTGCGGTACACCACGATCGGGTCGGCTGTGGACGAGGTGATCCAACCGGCGAGCAACATCGCGCTCCGCGGCCCCGGCGCGACGAACCTGGTGATCCAGGATCTCTGCCCCGCGGACATGACCGGTCACTTCAACATGGTCTACGACCGGTTCACACTCGAGACGGTCCGGCACGTGCTCGCCCCCGAGCGCTTCGCCCCGGGGACCTGCGTCGCGGTGCCGTTCGGCACGGGGATTCCCGAGGTCGTCCTGCAGAGCAACAGTTGAGGACGCTACGTGAGGATGCGCTGGCTGACGGCCCTGCACGGCCCACCGTGCGACTTCCTAGACTGGAGGGACATCGTCCTCGAGATCCGGGAGCAGTATCCGTGACACGTTCGGCCCGACCCGCGCCCGCCCCGCACACCGCACCGGCGGTGCCCTGATATGCGGGTGGTGTTCGCGGGTACACCCGCGCCCGCGGTCCCGTCGTTGCGCACGCTGATCGACTCCGGCCGCCACGAGGTGCTCGCCGTCGTCACCCGACCCGACACGGTCGCGGGGCGGGGCCGCAGAGCAGTGCGTTCGGAGGTCGGGCGGGTCGCCGACGAGCACGGTATCGAGGTGCTCACGCCTCGGTCGCCGCGCGACCCCGAGTTCGTCGCGCGCCTGACCGAACTCGCCCCGGACTGCTGCCCGGTCGTCGCGTACGGTGCGCTGATTCCGCAACCGGTGCTCGACATCCCGGTGCACGGATGGGTCAACCTGCATTTCTCGTTGCTCCCCGCGTGGCGGGGCGCGGCACCGGTCCAGGCGGCGATCGCCGCGGGCGACGAGATCACCGGAGCAAGCACGTTCCGGCTCGAGTCGGGCCTGGACACCGGCCCGGTGTACGGGGTGGTCACCGAGACGGTGCGGCCCACCGACACGGCGGGGGATCTCCTCGACCGACTCGCCGGGGCGGGCGCGACCCTGCTCACCTCGACCCTCGACGCTCTCGAGGACGGCATCGTGAATGCCGTCCCGCAGTCCGCCGACGGGGTGTCGTACGCGCCGAAGATCACCGTCGATGCCGCGCGCATCGACTGGTCCCTACCCGCGCACGTGGTGGACCGACACATCCGGTCGGTGACCCCCGCGCCCGGAGCCTGGACCATGATCGGTGATCTGCGGGTGAAGGTCGGCCCCGTCACCGCGACCGAGGAAGCCCTCGAGCCGGGGGAGATCGGTGTCCGCAAGAAGGCACTCCTGATCGGGACCGGAAGCAGCGCTGTGCAACTCGGCGTCGTGCAACCACCCGGGAAGAAGGCGATGGCCGCCACCGACTGGGCCCGCGGTGCCCGTCTCGACGAGAAGGCGGGTGCCCGGTGACCGACGAATCCGGCCGATCCTCCGAACGGCGATCCGGCGAACCTGCCCGCGGCGGGAGGCGTGGTCGCGGTCGGGGCGATCGCGGCGGTCGTCCCCGGCACGTTCCGCGACCGTCCCGGTCGGCGGTCGACCCGGCCCGCGTCGTCGCACGCGATGTGTTGCGGGCGGTGCGGGAACGCGACGCGTACGCGAACCTGGTGCTGCCCACCCTGTTGCGTGAACGCCGCCTCGATGCCAGGGATGCGGCACTGGCGACGGAACTGACCTACGGGGCGGCCCGTGCGCGGGGCCTGCTGGACGCAGTCATCTCCTCCGCCGCGGCCCGGCCCGTCGACGAGATCGACGGTCCCCTGCTCGACGTGCTGCGACTCGGTGCGTACCAGCTGCTGCGGACCCGGGTCGCACCGCACGCCGCCGTCGCCACGAGCGTAGATCTGGTACGCAGTGAATTCGGTTCGGGACGAGCAGGATTCGTCAATGCGGTGCTGCGCCGGGTGGGGGAGCAGACCGAAGAGCAGTGGGTGGAGCGACTGGCTCCGCCCGCGGACACCGACGCGGTGGGGCATCTGGCGTTCCGCTACGCGCATCCGGTGTGGATCGCGCAGGCGTTCGCGCACGCGCTCGGCCCCGACGCCGGCGAGCTCGACCGCGTCCTCGCCGCGGACGACGCCCGCCCGATCGTGCATCTGGTCGCGCGCCCCGGCATCATCACCGCGGAGGAACTCGCCCTGGTCACCGGCGGTGAGGTCGGTCCGTGGTCGCCGTACGCGGTGCATCTCGAACACGGTGATCCGGGCCGTCTCGAACCGGTCCGCGAGGGTATGGCCGCGGTGCAGGACGAAGGCAGTCAGCTGGTCGCCCGCGCCTTGACGCTCGCACCGCTGCTCGGTGAGGACCGTGGCCGCTGGCTGGATCTGTGTGCCGGGCCGGGAGGCAAGGCGGCGCTGCTCGGAGCCCTCGCCGACCTCGACGGGTTCGCGGTCGACGCTGTCGAACCCGCCGAACACCGCGCCGACCTCGTCCGCAAGACCACGCGGGGGTTGCCGGTGACCGTGCACGTGGCGGACGGCCGCGATCCGGGGCTGGACGCCGGTTACGACCGCATCCTCGTGGATGCGCCGTGCACCGGGCTCGGTGCGCTGCGGCGTCGCCCGGAGGCGCGGTGGCGCCGTCGACCCGACGACGTGGCAGACCTGGTGCGTCTGCAGAAGCAGCTGCTGGCCTCCGCGATCGGGCTGCTCCGGCCCGGCGGCGTCGTGCTGTACTCGACGTGTTCGCCGCACGTGTCGGAGACGGTCGCGGTCGTCGCGGATGCGGTGCGTCGCCACGGTGTCGAGCAACTCGACACCCGTGAGCTCGTACCGGGAGTGCCCGAGCTCGGCTCCGGACCCGGCGTGCAGTTGTGGCCGCACCGGCACGGCACCGACGCGATGTTCATGGCCGCGCTCCGCAAACCGGCCGGGTAGTCGCGGCTCGGACCGTCGAACCCTGCCTACACTTCCCCCATGATCGCTGGTGCTGTACCGGGTTCGGTGCTGGGTGCGTGGAGCAGGGAGCCGGGTTCGGTGACCGGTCGCACCGTGACGTTGCCCGAGGACGTGACGCTTCCGTTCGTGATCGCGGCGGAAGCGCACGTGTTGGTTCCGTCGACGGAGTGGGATCCGCACGTGCATCCGGCGCACGAACTCGTGTGGGTGCGGGGCGGAACGATGACCGCCCGGGTCGGGGACCGGGTCTTCACCGTCGCGGAGGGATACGGGCTGTGGGTACCGGCCGGGGAGGTCCACGCGGGGCGGCTCACGGCGAACATCCGGCTGTACGACGCGTTCTTCGCGCCCGAACGTGTCCCTCGGGCGTTCGCGGGACCGTCGGTCGTCACGATGACCCCGGTGCTGGAGTCGTTGCTGATCCACCTGGCGCGGGCGGATCTGGGACCCGACGAGCGTGCGAGGGCGGAGGCCGTGGTCTTCGACGTGCTGGATCCGTCGGAGCACCAGTTCGCGGTGCAGTTGCCGCACGACGAGAAGATCGATCCGATCGCGGAGGCGCTTCTCGGCGATCCGGGGGACGAGCGTTCCCTGGACGACTGGGCTCGTGAGCTCCGCACGAGTACCCGCACCATCACGCGCGCGTTCCGGTCGGCGACCGGGTTGTCGTTCTCGCAGTGGCGCCGGACGGCGCGTATCCATCGGGCATTGACGCTGCTGGCGGAGGGCCACGAGGTGCGAGACGTGGCGGAGGTGCTCGGCTACGCGCATCCGAGCACATTCATCGACGCGTTCAAACGTGTGATGGGGACGACCCCCGGTGCGTTCGTCGAGTCATCCGCGGCGTCGACTGTCCGAAACACCTGATCGCATGGCGTAGATTCCGGATTACGGACGAGGTGGCATTTGCTTAGGATCACCTAAGTGAAAACGAGTCCCATGGATGTGCCGGTGAGGCTGATCGGCGAGGAACTCGTTCTGCGCCACGGGAAATCGATCGTCGTCGACGATGCGTCGATCACCCTCGAGGCAGGACGGGTGACCGCACTGGTGGGGCCCAACGGCAGCGGCAAGTCGACGCTGCTTCGGGCGCTCGCCCGCCTGCACGGCATCGACGCCGGTCAGGTGCTGCTCGACACCGGTGACGGTGCGGGGCCTCGATCGGTCTCGCTCGTGGACGGTCGTGAGTTCGCCCGCGAGGTGACGTTGTTCACCCAATCGCGGCAGTCACCGGAAGGTCTGTCCGTCGGCGAGATCGTGGCGTTCGGACGGCATCCGTACCGACGTGTGTTCGGCGGCCTGTCGCCCGCGGATCGACGCGCGATCGACGACGCCATGCGGGTGACCGGCGTGCATCGCGTCGCGGACCGCGCCGCCGGCGAACTGTCCGGCGGGGAACTGCAACGCGTCTGGCTCGCCACGTGTCTCGCCCAGGAGGCCGGAGTGCTGTTGCTGGACGAACCGACCAATCACCTCGACCTGCGCTACCAGATCGAAACCCTCGATCTGGTACGCGATCTCGTCGACCAGCGGGGTGTCGCTGTCGGTATCGTCCTGCACGATCTGCACCATGCGGCCCTGATCGCCGACACACTGATCCTCCTGCAGCGCGGGCGGGTCCGTGCGGTGGGGCCGCCGTCGGAGGTCCTCACCGACGAGAATCTCAGTGAGGTGTACGAGATCCGAGTCGAGACCAGCATCGACCCGGAATCCGGGCGCCTGCGGATCGATCCGGTGAGCCGACACCGCGGACCGGCCGTCCGCACTACCTGATCCCGCCGTATCACGGCACCTCCCACGTACTGCGGACGCAGAGCCCGCGCGCTCCGCAGCATCATCTTGTCCCTTGTCCCCGACATGAACAGAGGAAACACCGAAGATGAAGTCCTTCCGACGCACGGCCGCGGTCGGCGGCGCCACCCTGGCCTGTGCGCTCACCCTCGGTGCCTGCGGCACCACGGAGGTCGACGGACCCGCCACCGTCGCCGACGCACCCGTCTCGGAGAGTTGTGCCGCCGACACCACCGCGACGTCGACCGATCCGGTTTCGCTCGTCGACGGAGTCGGACGTACCGTCGAGCTCGACGGGCCGGCCGAGCGCATCGCCGTCCTGGAATGGCAGGAGGTCGAGGACGCGCTGACGTTGTGCGTCACGCCCGTGGCGGTCGCCGATCCCGAGGGATACAGCACCTGGGTCAGCGCCGAGACGCTTCCCGCCGGTGTGGTCGACATCGGCAGCCGCGAAGAACCCGACTTCGATGCGCTGTTCGCAGCCGATCCCGATCTGATCGTCGTCGAGGCCTTCAACGCCGACGACGAGATCATCGGGCAACTCGAACAGTACGACGTCCCGGTGCTCGCCGCGCTCGGCAACGATCCCGCCGACCCGATCGGCAACGTCAAGAGTGTCTTCTCGATGATCGCCGAGGCAACCGGCCGCACCGAACGTGCCCGGCAGGTCCTCGACGAGTTCGATGCGCACCTCGCACAACGTAAACAGGATGTGGCTGCCGTCGATCTGCCGACCCGTGACTTCCTCTTCTTCGACGGCTGGGTGGAGGGCGGCAACTTGACGCTCCGCCCCTACATCGACGGGTCGCTGTTCGCGGAACTCGGTATGGAGCTCGGGCTGAACCCCGTCTGGGACACCTCGGTCGACGAGTCCTACGGCACCGGCGGCCTGTACGCCGACTACGGTCTCGCGCAGACCGACATCGAAGGGCTCGTCGGCGTCGGGGACGCCACCCTGTTCTACTCCCACGACGACGAGGGCGGCTACGTCTCCGAACTGGAGAAGAGCGACATCTGGCGGTCGCTGCCCGCGGTGAAGGAGGGACGCGCCTACGAGTTCCCGCTGATCTGGGGTGCGGGTGGACCGCGTTCGACCCAGCAAGCGATCGACGCGTATGCGGACGCCCTGACCGGCGAATGACGTCGCCGTCACCGGTCGTCGCCGAGGATCGCACCGATTCTGCGCACACGACGACCACCCCGCACGGGGTCGGCCCCGGACGGCCGGAACCGATGCATCATGTGCTCGGTGGCGTCCTCGTGTTGGCGGGTCTGCTCGCCGCCGTGGTCGCGGTGGGCCTGTGGCATCTGACCCAGGGCACCTCGGGTGTCGGCGCGATGGACTTGCTGCGCCACCTGGTGGGCGGTGAGCGCTCCGTCGTCGGGGCGGTGTCGGTCGGTGACATCTTCGCCGACTCCCGACTGCCCCGGCTCTGCGCCGGTGCGGCGGTCGGCATCGCACTCGGGGTCGCCGGCGCGCTACTGCAGTCGATCTCCCGCAACACTCTTGCGTCCCCGGATACCCTGGCCGTGACATCGGGGGCCTACTTCGCACTGACCGCGGCCGCTGCCCTCGGGGTGACCCTGTCGTCGTGGGCGTCGAGCGCTCTCGCGTTCGTCGGTGGTCTGTTCGCGGCGGCGGTGGTGCTCGTGATCTCGGGTAGGGGCGCGAGCACCGGCGCCGCTCGCCTGATCCTTGCCGGTTCGGCGATGGCCATGGCGCTGGATGCGGCCACCGGTGCGTTGCTGATCCTGTTCGACGAGAACACACCGGTCTGTACGCATGGGGCAACGGCTCCCTCGCGCAACTGAGCATCGATGCGAGCGTCCGTGCCGCGCCGCTGATCGCGGTGGTGTTGCTCACCGTGTTGTCGTTGTCACGCCGACTCGACGTGTTGGTGCTGGGCGCCGACGCGGCCTCGTCGCTCGGAGTTCCCGTCCGGTCCACGTACGTGGTCGCGGTGGTGTGCGCGGTCGTGCTCACAGCGGTGTCGGTCACTCTGGCGGGACCCATCGCCTTCGTCGGTCTGGGCGCGCCGGTACTGGTGTGGCTTCTCGCCGGCCGGGTCCGGTCGCTGCGCCGACATGTCTTCCGGCTACCCGCATCCGGGCTGCTCGGCGCATTCCTGATCCTGTTCGCCGATGCGCTGTTGCGCGCCGTCCTCGGCGCGCGAGGCGCGGCGTCGATCCCCACCGGCGTCCCGACGGCGGTGCTCGGCGGGGTGATGATCGTGGCGCTCGCACTGCGCATGCGCGACACCGGTTCCGGCCGAGCGGTGGATCGCGCACCGACCCGACTGCGGTCGCATCGTCGGTTCGTCGTCGTCACCGTCGGCTGTGTCGTTCTGCTCGGCGGAGTCGTCGTGGCGGGACTGCTCTCGGGGACGCTGCTGCTGCGTTTCGGTGATCTCGGACTGTGGCTCCAGGGCGGTGCGCCGCCGCTGGTCTCGCGTGCACTCGGCGAACGGGCCCCGCGTATCGCAGCGGCAGTGCTCGCCGGTGCGGCGCTCGCCCTGGCGGGATGTCTGGTACAGGGGACGGTCCGGAATCCGCTGGCGGAACCGGGGATCCTCGGGATCACGGCCGGTGCGGGGCTGGGTGCGGCCGCGGTCGTCACCGTGCTCGACGGTTCCCGACCGATGCTCATCGTGATGGCGATCCTGGCCGGCCTCGCGACGTTCGCCGTGATCGCACTGTTGTCGTGGCGCGGTGGATTCCTTTCCGAACGGTTCGTCCTGGTCGGTATCGGGTGCGGGTACAGCATCACGGCGATCACCACGTTTTTGCTGCTCAGCATCGACCCGTGGAAGACACCGCGGATCTTCACCTGGTTGTCGGGCACCACCTACGGCCGCACTTTCCCGGATGCCGTCCCCGTCGCGGTCGTGCTCGCCGTCGCGGTCGGGGTCGTCGGGTTCGTCGGGTTGATTGCGCCGCATCTGGCGCGGGCGATCGTCGGGGCGCAGCACCGGCGGATCATCCCGGTGTCGATGCTGCTCGGCGGGATCCTGCTCGGCGTCGCGGACACGGTGGGCCGCACCGTCATCGCGCCGTCACAGATCCCGGCGGGACTGATGATCGCGCTGATCGGGGCGCCGTACTTCGTGTGGCTGATGCGGCGATCGCGGGCGTGAAGGGGGCTCCCCGCGGATCGTGCGGGTCGGTCACCGAGAGTGCGATGCGGCCGCGTGCTCCACGCCCCCCGGTCCCAGCGGGTTGCGGCGGAATCGGTCGACGCGCCGACCGGTGCCCCATAGGGTTTCGGTCATGCCCGACATCGTCACGTTGACCATGAACCCGGCGTTGGATGTCACGACCTTCGCCGACGCGATCGTGCCCACGAAGAAACTGCGGTGCACCGAACCGTTCTACGACGCCGGCGGCGGGGGAGTGAACGTCGCGAAGGTCGCCCGTGTGCTCGGGGCGTCGGCGGCGGCAGTGTATCCGGCCGGGGGTGTGCGAGGGGAACAGATGAGCGGTCTGCTCGACGACGACGACGTCGAGGAGTGCATCGTGACGATCGCCGACGACACCCGCGAATGTTTCACCGCGATCGACTCCACGTCGGGGCTCGAATACCGGTTCCTCACACCGGGACCGGTGTTGACCGCCGCGGAGCAGGAACGCTGCCTCGACGCGCTGGTGAAGGCGGCGAGCGACGCGAAGTTCGTGGTCGCGAGCGGTAGCTTCCCACCGGGGGTCCCGGGCACGTTCGTGCGGCGCATCGCCCGTGCCGCCGCGGATGTGGGCGCGCGTTTCGTGCTCGACTCGTCCGGTGATGCCCTCGCGTCCATCGATTCGGGGGTGCACCTGGTCAAGCCGTCCCTGGACGAGCTGTGCGAATGGGTCGGACGGGACCTGCCGGGTGCCCCCGAGCGCATCGCCGCCGCACGTGAACTCGTGACACGAGGGATCACCGAGATCGTGGTGGTGTCCCTCGGCGGCGACGGCGCGATCATGGTCACCGCGGACGAGGCCGTGACGGTGCCGGCGCTGGACGTGGAGGTGCGCAGCGCGGTCGGGGCGGGCGACAGCATGGTGGCCGGGCTCGTGGTGGGTCTGCTGCAGGAACGCTCGTTGCGGGATGCGCTTGCGCTGGGCATCGCCAGCGCCACAGCGGCGTTGCTCACCGCCGGCAGCCACGTGTGCAAGCGGGAGGACATCGACCGGTTCGACGCGCTCGCCCGAGAGCTGTGACACCGGGCGACGCCGCCCGACACGCCCGCAGTGGGTCCGCCGCGCGCCCGCAGTGGGCGTGCGGACACGTTCGACGGTGTGACCCCCGACCGCGGGACCGCTGTGGACCTCCGGCGGCCGAAGCGCCGCGGGCGGGCCACCCTCAGCGTTCCGCGCGGGCCCGGTCCAGCACGATGCGCTGCTCGGCGCGCGCAACGGTGCGTCGGGTGAGTGCCGCCGCGTCGGGGGTCACCGACACCGACGTGATGCCCCGGCGCACGAGGTGTTCGGCGAGTTCGGGACTCGTCGACACGGCCTGCCCGCACAGTGACGTCGTCAGTCCCGCGGCCGAAGCCCGGTCGATGATCCGGTCGATCGCGTCGAGCACCGCCGGATCGAGGGTGTCGAACAGGTCGCGGCACACCTCGGAGTCCCGATCAACACCGAGGATCAGCTGGGTCAGGTCGTTGCTGCCGATCGACACCCCGTCCACCCCGAGCCTCGCGTACTCGGGCAGCCAGTACACCACCGACGGCACCTCGGCCATGATCCACCGCAGCATCGAGCGGTCCGCGCCGAGCGGGTGCGCGTCGAGTTGCGCCAGACACGCGGCGAGTTCCCACCGCGTGCGCACGAACGGGATCATCAGATGCACGTTCGGGTGTCGGCCCCGGACCCGGTGCAGCACATCGAGATCCAGTGCGAACAACGCCGGATCGCGCACGTAGCGGAAGCACCCGCGGTACCCGATCATCGGGTTCTCCTCGTCGGGTTCGTCCTCTCCGCCGACGAGATCGGCGAACTCGTTGCTGCGCAGATCGACGGCCCGGTACACCACCGGTCGCGGGGCGAACGCCGCGGCGATCGTGGTGAGACCCGCCGCCATCGCACGGACGTACTCCTCGCGGCGTCCCTGCGCGATCATCCGGGCGGGGTGCTCACCCGCGAGCGCGTCGGTGATCATGAACTCCGCGCGGAGCAGACCGACGCCGTCGACGTCGCCGGCGGCGACCGACGCGGCGGCATCGGGTGTCGCCAGATTGACGTACACCGCGGTCGCGGTCACCGGAGCGCCCCCCTGCGGCGCTGGAGTGACCGCGACCGCGGTCGGTGAGGTGGTCGCGATGATCCCGGCGAGCACCGCGCCGGAATCGCCGTCCACCGTGATCTGTTGCCCGTCGTGCAGTGCGGTGGTGGCGGTGCGGGCACCCACCACCACGGGTTTGCCGAGTTCGCGTCCCACGATCGCGGCATGACAGGTGATACCACCACCATCGGTGACGATGGCCGCGGCGCGCCGCAGGATCGGCAGCCAGTCGGGTCGGGTCATCGGCGCGACGAGGATCTCGCCCGCGGTCAACCGGGCACCGTCGGCGGGGTCGTGCAGCACACGGACCGCTCCGCTCGCGCGGCCGGGGCTGGCGCCGAGCCCGGTCAGCAGCGCATCGGCGACGTCGGCATCGGTGGCGACCGCGCTGGGTCGCGAGCGGTCGTCGAGGGTGGTGATCGGGCGGGTCTGCACCACCCACAGGGCGCCGTCCGCGAACGCGAACTCGAGGTCCTGAGGCTGCCCGTAGTGTTCCTCGACCGCCACCCCGAGACGTGCCACCAGCGTGACCTGCGCATCGTCGAGCACCCGATCCGAGCCCGCCGCGTCGAGTTCGACCCGGTGTTCGCCGGTGCCCGTCGATTCGATCGCGAACTCCTGACGGCCGAGGTGGGTCTGTTCGACGACGAATCCGTCCTTGACCACGACGTAGGTGTCGGGTTCGACCTGCCCACCGACCACGACCTCACCGAGGCCGCGGGCCGCCTCCACCACCACCCGGGAGCGGTCGCCGGTTCGAGGATCGGCGGTGAACGCCACCCCGGACGCATCGGACGGCACCATGACCTGCACCGCCACCGCGATGGACGGCTCGTCGGCGACGCCCTGCACGGCCCGATAGGTGCGTGCCCGCGGTGACCACAACGACGCCCAGCACGCCTGCACCGCCCGCACGACCGCGTCGGCGCCGCGCACATTGGTGTACGACTCGTGGATCCCGGCGTACGAGGTGTCCGCGGCGTCCTCGGCCGGGGCCGACGAGCGCACCGCGACGGGCACGTCGTCGCCGAGCTCGGCGTACGCCGCGACGATCTCGGCGCGCACATCGGCGGGTAGCGCTGCGCCGCGCACCGCGACGGTGAACTCGTCGGAGGTGCGGTCCAGATCGTTGTCGGCCCGGTCGGTCGCCGTGTCCGCCCGCAGGCGCTCCCGGAGCCCGGCCGCGTCCATCGTGTCGAGGTACGCGTCGACGGTGATCGCGAATCCGCGCGGCACCGGGAATCCCGCGCGTGTCAGTTCGCCGAGGTTGGCGGACTTCCCGCCGACGAGCGGTGCGTCGGCAGGTCCTGTGTCGGCGATCGGACGGACCCGCCGCGGTCGTTCGGACATGCGTCGGCTCCCGGTGCTCTCGATGAGTCGGCCCTCACTCTCCAGGGAACCAGCCGGGACGCTCACCGAACAGGGGAAAAGGGCCCGGTCTCGTCGCGAATGCCCGCCTCGAACCGGGCTGCGACGAGCCCATTAGACTGGATCGCCGTGGCCCACCCGATGATCGCCCCTTCCATCCTGTCCGCGGATTTCGCGCACCTGGCCGACGAAGCCGCCGCTGTGACCGGCGCTGACTGGCTGCACGTCGACGTCATGGACGCGCATTTCGTTCCCAACCTCACCCTCGGTCTCCCGGTCGTGCAGTCGCTGTTGAAGGCGACCGACATCCCCCTCGACTGCCATCTGATGATCGAGGATCCGGGCCGGTGGGCGCCGCCGTACGCCGAGGCCGGCGCCCACAATGTCACGTTCCACGCGGAGGCCACCGACGATCCGGTGTCCGTGGCCCGCGACATCCGGGCCGCCGGAGGCAAGGCCGGGCTGTCCGTCAAACCGGGCACGCCGATCGAGCCGTACCTGGAGATCCTGAAGGAGTTCGACACGCTGCTCGTGATGAGCGTGGAGCCGGGATTCGGCGGCCAGTCGTTCATCCCGGACGTTCTGGGGAAGGCCCGCGCGGTGCGCCGCCTCGTCGACTCCGGCGAACTGCGGCTACTCGTGGAGATCGACGGTGGCATCAACGCCGACACCGTCGAGGCCGCCGCGGAAGCCGGAGTCGACTGTTTCGTCGCCGGGTCCGCCGTGTACGGCGCCGACGATCCCGCGGAAGCCGTACGCAAGCTCCGGTTGCAGGCCGGGACGGTGTCGCCGCACCTGACGCTCGCGCCGTGACCGCGCCCCGGCTCGCCGAGGCGTTGCAGTTCGCACTGGACGCCTCCGAGGCGGTGCGCGGCACCACCAGCCCCAACCCGCCGGTGGGGGCGGTGATCCTCGACGCCGACGGCGCCATCGCGGGCGTCGGCGCCACCGCGCCGCCCGGTGGCCCGCACGCGGAGGTGCGGGCATTGTCGGCGGCGGGGGAGCGGGCCCACGGGGGCACCGCGGTGGTGACCCTCGAACCGTGCAACCACACCGGCCGGACCGGACCGTGCGCCGAGGCGCTGATCGCCGCGGGTGTGGCCACCGTCCACTACGCGGTGCCCGACCCGAATCCGGTCGCCGGTGGCGGCGCCGGGACGCTGCGCGCCGCCGGGATCACCGTGCACGCCGGACTCGGTGCCGACGCGGTCAGTCGTGGGCCGCTGCGCGCGTGGCTGCACCGGCAACGCTTCGGGCGCCCCCACGTGACGTGGAAGTACGCCGCGAGCCTCGACGGGCGCAGTGCCGCCGCGGACGGCACCAGCAAGTGGATCACCGGTGCCGCCGCCCGCGCCCGTGTCCACGACGAACGCAGCCGGCTCGATGCGATCGTGGTGGGCACCGGCACCGTGCTCGCCGACGACCCGTGGCTGACCGCGCGACTACCCGACGGAGATCTCGCGCCGCACCAGCCGCTGCGCGTGGTGGTCGGGATGCGCGACATCCCCACCGACGCGCGGGTCCTGGACGACGCAGCGCCCACCCTGTTGCTGCGCACACACGACGTCGGGGAGGTGCTCGCCGCGCTCGGCGACCACCCCGACGTGCTGCTCGAAGGCGGTCCGCGACTCGCCGGGGCGTTCCTCGCCGCGGGCTCCGTGGACCGCATCCAGGCCTATGTCGCACCCGTGGTGCTGGGTGCGGGAAGTTCCGCTGTCGAGGACGCCGGCGTCACGACGATCGTCGAAGCGCTACGGTTTCGTCGGGAGCGCGTCGAAACCGTCGGCGCCGATGTGTTGATGACCCTGGTCCCGGACCGGGAGTGAAGGAGCCGAGCGTGTTCACCGGGATCGTCGAGGAACTGGGTGAGATCACCGCGCGGGAGGACCTGGCCGACGCGGCGCGCTTCACCGTGCGCGGGCCGCAGGTGACCTCCGACGCGAAGCACGGCGATTCGATCGCCGTCAACGGCGTGTGCCTGACCGTGGTCGATGTGCTCGACGGCGGCGCGTTCACCGCGGACGTGATGAAGGAGACCCTGGACCGGTCGAGCCTCGCGGGACTCGTCACGGGAAGTCGCGTCAACCTCGAGCGGGCTGCCGCGCTCGGCAGTCGGCTCGGCGGTCATCTCGTGCAGGGGCACGTCGACGGAACCGGCTCGGTGGTGTCCCGGGTGCCGTCGGAGAACTGGACGGTGGTGCGGATCTCGCTGCCCGCCACCGTCTCGCGGTATGTGGTGGAGAAGGGATCGATCACGGTCGACGGGGTGTCGCTGACCGTGTCCGGCCTCGGTGGGGACCCCGGCGACGAGTGGTTCGAGATCTCACTGATCCCGACGACCCTGTCGCTGACGACGTTGGGGCTCGCGGAACCGGGCACCGTCGTCAACCTGGAGGTCGACGTGATCGCCAAGTACGTGGAGCGGCTGCAGATCGCCCGCTGACTGGTCGTAGGGTGGAACCCGACGGTGGACGCGCAGCGACGATGTTCGCCCACCGAATTTTCCGAACACGAGATCTGGAGCCGAGGCAAGTGACGAGGTTGGACACCATCGAGCGCGCGGTCGCCGACATCGCCGCCGGTAAGGCGGTCGTCGTGGTCGACGACGAGGACCGTGAGAACGAGGGCGACCTCATCTTCGCGGCCGAGAAGGCCACCCCCGAACTGGTGGCCTTCATGGTCCGCTACACCTCCGGCTACCTGTGCGTCCCCCTGGACGGGGACGACTGCGATCGGTTGGGCCTGCCGCCGATGTACAGCGTCAACCAGGACAAGCACGGCACGGCGTACACCGTCACCGTCGACGCGAAGGACGGCATCGGCACGGGCATCTCGGCGTCCGACCGCGCTGCGACGATGCGTCTGCTCGCCGATCCGGACACCTCCGCGCAGGACTTCACCCGGCCCGGCCACGTCGTTCCGCTGCGCGCGAAGGAAGGCGGTGTCCTGCGTCGCCCCGGGCACACCGAGGCCGCCGTCGACCTGGCGCGCATGGCCGATCTGAGGCCGGCCGGCGTGATCTGCGAGATCGTGTCGCAGAAGGACGAGGGGCAGATGGCCCGCACCGACGAGTTGCGGGTGTTCGCCGACGAACACGACCTGGCACTGATCTCCATCGCCGACCTGATCGCGTGGCGCCGCCGTCACGAGAAGCACGTGGTGCGGGTCGCGGAAGCGCGCATCCCCACCCGACACGGTGACTTCACCGCGGTCGGATACCAGAGCATCTACGACGAGGTCGAACACGTCGCCCTGGTGCTCGGCGACATCGCCGGACCCGACGGCGACGGCTCCGACGTACTGGTGCGGGTGCACTCCGAATGCCTCACCGGCGACGTGTTCGGGTCGCTGCGCTGCGACTGCGGCCCGCAACTCGACGCCGCCCTCGAGATGGTCGCGACCGAGGGCCGCGGAGTCGTGTTGTACATGCGCGGACACGAAGGGCGCGGTATCGGCCTGATGCACAAGCTGCAGGCCTACCAGTTGCAGGACTCCGGCTCCGACACCGTCGACGCGAACCTGCAACTCGGGCTGCCCGCCGACGCCCGTGACTACGGCATCGGCGCCCAGATCCTCGTCGACCTGGGGATCTCGTCGATGCGGCTGCTGACGAACAACCCCGCCAAACGGGTCGGTCTCGACGGATACGGACTGCAGATCATCGAGCGCGTGCCCATGCCGTTGCGGGCCAACTCCGAGAACCTGGCCTACCTGCGCACGAAGCGGGACCGGATGGGTCACGACCTGATCGGGCTCGACGAGTACGAGGCGGGCGACGCATGAGCGCGGAAGGACTGCCCGACCTGCAGCTCGCGGACGCCGCCGGGCTGCGGCTGGCCATCGTCGCCGGCCGCTGGCACACGGTGATCTCCGACGCCCTGATCGAGGGAGCCCTGCGGGTCGCGACCGACGCGGGCATCACCGACGTCACGGTCGAGCGGGTCGCCGGCGCGATCGAGCTGCCGGTGGTCGCGCAGCAGTTGGCCCGCACCCACGACGCGGTCGTCGCGCTCGGTGTGGTCGTCCGCGGCGGCACCCCGCACTTCGAGTACGTGTGCGACGCGGTCACCTACGGGCTGACCCGCATCGCGCTGGACGAGGACACCCCCGTCGGTAACGGAGTGCTCACCACCGACACCGAGCAGCAGGCCCTCGACCGGGCGGGACTGCCGGGATCGGTGGAGGACAAGGGCGGCCAGGCGTGCGCCGCGGCCCTCGACACAGCGGTGACCCTCCGTCGGCTGCGCGGTGGCCCGGTCGTGAAAGCCGACACCGCCGCCGAGCCCGAACTGGACGTGCAGACCGGCTGGATGCGGGTCGGGGCGATCGCCCTCGCGGCGTTCCTGGTCGTCGCCCACATCGCTGCGGCGATCGTTCTGCGCACCGGCGGCGACACGGGGGTGCATCTGCGTGCCTCCGATCAGATCGCGATGGTCGCGATCGGGATCGTCATCGCGTGCGGGGTGCTGATGTTCACGCGTCCACGGTTGCGTGCCGGCGCCGATGGAGTGTCGGTGCGCAACGTGTTCGGTGAGAAGCACTTCGCGTGGGATCAGGTGCGGGGCATCACCTTCCCGCACAAAGCGCCGTGGGCTCGCCTCGAACTTCCGGGCGACGAATACCTGGCGGTGATGGCGGTGCAGGCCCGCGACGGCGCACACGCCGTCGATGCGCTCGACCGGTTCCGGGAACTCGAACAGCGATACGGCCGGGCCGTCGGACCCGGCGACTAACCTGGACGTCGTGCCCGACCCCTCCACATACCGTCCCGCCCCCGGCACCGTTCCCACGGAGCCGGGGGTGTACAAGTTCCGCGACCCGCACGGGCGGGTGATCTACGTCGGCAAGGCCAAGAGCCTGCGCGCGCGGTTGAACTCGTACTTCGCCGACGTCGCGTCCCTGCACCCGCGCACCCGTCAGATGGTCACCACCGCGGCGTCGGTGGAATGGACGGTGGTCAGCACCGAGGTCGAGGCGCTGCAGCTCGAGTACAACTGGATCAAGGAGTTCGATCCGCGGTTCAACGTCCGCTATCGCGACGACAAGACGTATCCGATGCTCGCGGTGTCCGTCGGTGAGGACTACCCGAGGTTGTTCGTGTACCGGGGGCCGCGCCGCAAGGGGGTGCGTTATTTCGGGCCGTACTCGCATGCGTGGGCGATCCGCGAAACCCTCGACCTGCTGCTGCGCGTGTTCCCGGCGCGCACCTGCACCGCGGGGGTGTTCCGCCGGCACGCGCAGATCGGCCGGCCCTGCCTGCTCGGATACATCGACAAGTGCTCCGCGCCGTGCATCGGCCGCGTCGACCGTGACGAGCACCGGCGGATCGTCGACGACTTCTGCGACTTCCTCGCCGGACGCACCGACCGGTTCGTCCGGGACACCGAGGCACGCATGCAGTCGGCCGCCGAAGCGCTCGACTTCGAGACGGCGGCACGGTTGCGCGACGATCTCGGTGCGCTCCGCAAGGCCCTCGAGAAGCAGGCCGTGGTGCTCGGCGACGGCACGGACGCCGACGTCGTGGCGTTCGCCGGTGACGATCTCGAGGTGTCCGTGCAGGTGTTCCACGTGCGTGCCGGCCGGGTCCGGGGGCAGCGCGGCTGGGTGGTGGAGAAGTCGGGCGACGTCGTCGACCGCCCGACCGAATCGCCGTCGCCCGCGACGGACGAGACGCCCGGTCACGAACACGGATCCGGCGACGACACATCCGGCGGCGACGATACGGAGTTGTCGCTGCTCGTCGAACAGTTCCTCACCCAGTTCTACGGTGCGGAGGCTGCGCTCGGCGACGGCGACGGCACCGGATCGGGTGCGGTACCCCGGGAAGTGCTGGTCCCGGCGCTGCCCCCGCAACCCGACGAGATGACGCGGTGGCTGTCGGGTCTGCGCGGCGGCCCGGTGCGCGTCCGGATACCGCAGCGCGGCGACAAGAAGGCCCTCGCCGACACCGTGCTGCGCAACGCACAGGAAGCCCTCGCACAACACAAGTTGCGGCGCGCCGGTGACTTCACCGCGCGGTCGGCGGCGCTGCAGGGCATCCAGGACGCGCTGGATCTGGACACGGCACCGCTGCGCATCGAATGCGTCGACATCAGTCACGTGCAGGGCACGGACGTGGTGGCCTCGCTCGTCGTGTTCGAAGACGGTCTGCCCCGCAAGTCGGACTATCGCCGCTACGCGATCAAGGAAGCGGCCGGCGACGGCCGCTCCGACGACGTCGGTTCGATCGCCGAGGTCACCCGCCGTCGGTTCCTGCGGCACAACCGCGATGCGGCCGGTGCCGCGACGGGTGAGGCCACGTCCGGCGACGGCGGTGACGCCGCACCCGAGGCCGCGATCGATCCGGCGACCGGACGCCCCCGCCGCTTCGCGTATCCGCCGAACCTGTTCGTCGTCGACGGTGGGGCACCACAGGTCGCCGTGGCCGCCGAGGTCCTCGACGACCTCGGCATCACCGACGTCGCGGTGATCGGCCTCGCGAAACGACTCGAGGAGGTCTGGGTGCCGGGGGAGGAGGACCCGGTGATCCTGCCGCGGTCCGGCGAATCCCTGTACCTGCTGCAACGGATCCGCGACGAGGCGCATCGTTTCGCGATCGGCTTCCACCGCAGCAAGCGGTCGAAGAGGATGACGGCGTCGGCGCTCGACGGCATCCCCGGACTCGGCGACACCCGACGCAAGGCACTCGTCACCCATTTCGGGTCGGTCGCGAAGCTGCGCGAGGCCGCCGTCGAGGACATCACGGCGGTGCCGGGCATCGGGCAGGCCACCGCGCGTGCCGTCTTCGACGCGCTGCACGGCGCGTCGCCGGATGCGCCCGACACGCCGATGGGTGATGATGGCACGGTCGGCGTGTCGGGATCACGAACGGAGTCGGGACTGTGATGGACCACGAGGTGGGTACGGCGCCCGGATCCCGCGCCGAGGTGATCCTGGTCACCGGGCTGTCCGGGGCGGGTCTCAGCACCGCCGCGACGGCCCTCGAGGACCTCGGCTGGTTCGTCACCGACAACCTGCCACCCCAACTGGTCACCACGATGGTCGATCTCGCGGTGCGCGCCGATCCACCCGTCGAACGCCTCGCCGTCGTCATGGACGTGCGCAGCCGGTGGTTCACCGGCGATCTCGGCCGGGTCGTGGACGACCTCGGTGCGCGACCGGTCCGCACCCGGGTGCTCTTCCTCGAGGCCGGCGACGAGGTGCTCGTTCGCCGCTTCGAGCAGGTGCGGCGCAGCCATCCGTTGCAGGCCGACACCGAAGACCGCACCCTCGTCGACGGCATCGCCGCCGAGCGCGCCCAACTCGCGCCGGTCAAGGCGGTCGCCGACCTCGTCGTCGACACCTCCGCGCTGTCCGGTGCGGAACTGCGCCGCAAGATCGACGAGGCGTTCGGTGACGCGACCGCCGACACCATCCAGGTGACGGTGGAGTCGTTCGGCTTCAAGTACGGTCTGCCGATGGACTCCGACGTGGTGTGTGATGTGCGGTTCCTGTCGAACCCGCACTGGGTGCCGGAGTTGCGTCCGCAGACCGGTCGTGACGTCGCGGTGCGCGAATACGTCCTGTCCCGCGAGGGCGCCGCCGACTACCTCGACACCTATCGTCGGTTGGTCGACCTGACGACAGCCGGCTATCGGCGGGAGGGCAAGCGTTACATGACGATCGCGGTGGGTTGCACCGGCGGCAAACACCGGAGCGTGGCAATGGCCGAGGCTCTCGCGGCGCGTCTCGCCGACGACACCGGGCTGACGGTGCACGTCGCACATCGGGATCTGGGGCGCGAGTGAGCGGCCGCACTTCCTCCGCGCCACCGGCGATCACCGCGCTCGGCGGTGGTCACGGCCTGTTCGCGACGCTGAGCGCGGTGCGGCGTCTGACCGACCGGGTCACCGCCGTCGTCACCGTCGCCGACGACGGCGGCTCGTCGGGCCGATTGCGGTCCGAACTCGGTGTGATTCCGCCGGGGGATCTGCGGATGGCGCTCGCGGCCCTGTCCGCGGATCGTCCGGACGTGCGGGTGTGGACCGAGACGGTGCAGCACCGGTTCGGGGGAACCGGGGCCCTTGCCGGGCATTCGGTGGGCAATCTGATCCTCGCCGGTCTCACCGAGGTGCTCGGTGACACCGTCGCGGCCCTCGACACTCTCGCCCGGGTGCTGGGTGTCCGCGGACGGGTGCTGCCGATGTCGCCGATCGCGCTGGACATCGAGGCGGACGTGTCGGGTCTCGAATCGGATCCGCGGGTGAGCCGCTGCATCCGCGGGCAGGTGGCCGTCGCGACCACTCCCGGCAAGGTGCGGCGGGTCCGGTTGATCCCGGCCGGTCCACCGGCGTGCCCACCGGCTCTCGATGCGGTGTGCGACGCGGACCTGGTGGTGCTCGGCCCCGGCTCGTGGTTCTCGAGCGTCATCCCGCACGTGTTGGTGCCCGACCTGCACGACGCGTTGGTACACACTTCCGCCCGCAAGGCGCTGGTACTCAATCTCGCCGCGGAACCCGGCGAGACCGCGGGTTTCTCGGCGGAACGGCACCTGCACGTCCTCGCGCAGCACGCGCCGGGATTCCGCGTCGACCACATCGTGGTTGACGACGCCTCGGTGCCGCCCGGACGGGAACGCGAACACCTGTGCCGCGCCGCCGCGACCCTCGGAGCGGATGTCGACTACGCCGACGTCGCGGTGCCGGGCACACATCTGCACGACCCGACCGCGCTCGCCGCGGTCCTGGAAACGTATCTGACACCCGATGGTCGCGGCAGCACCGGTGGGCACGGAAGGGAGAGCGCCACGTGGCGATGACAGCGGAGGTCAAGGACGAGCTGAGCAGGCTGTCGGTCACCCGCACCAGCAACCGCAAGGCGGAGGTGTCGGCGCTGCTGCGGTTCGCCGGTGGACTGCACATCGTCGCCGGCCGAGTCGTCGTCGAGGCCGAGGTCGACCTCGGGTCCACCGCCCGCCGGTTGCGCAGGGAGATCTTCGACCTGTTCGGCTATCAGGCGGATGTGCACATGCTCGGGGCGGGGGGACTCCGCAAGAGTTCCCGATACGTGGTGCGGGTCGGTAAGGACGGGGAGTCGCTGGCCCGCCAGACAGGGTTGCTCGACGGTCGTGGCCGTCCGGTGCGGGGTCTTCCCGCTCAGGTGGTCGGAGGCAGCGTCTCCGACTCCGCGGCGGCGTGGCGTGGCGCGTTCCTGGCGCACGGTTCGCTCACCGAGCCGGGGCGTTCGTCGGCGCTCGAGGTCAGCTGCCCCGGGCCGGAGGCGGCGTTGGCGTTGGTCGGGGCCGCGCGCAGGCTCGGTGTCGCGGCGAAGGCCCGCGAGGTGCGCGGCGCCGACCGCGTGGTGATCCGTGACGGCGAGGCCATCGGCGCATTGCTCACGCAGATGGGGGCTCAGGACACCCGGCTCACGTGGGAGGAACGTCGCATGCGGCGGGAGGTGCGGGCCACCGCGAACCGGCTCGCGAACTTCGACGACGCGAACCTGCGGCGGTCCGCCCGTGCGGCGGTCGCGGCGGCGGCACGCGTCGAACGGGCCCTGGCGATCCTCGGTGAGGACGTGCCGGACCATCTCGCGGCGGCCGGTGCGCTGCGCGTCGAGCACCGGCAGGCGTCGCTGGAGGAACTGGGGCAACTCGCCGACCCGCCGATGACGAAGGATGCGGTCGCCGGTCGCATCCGTCGGCTCCTGTCGATGGCGGATCGTCGCGCGAAGGAACTCGGTGTCCCCGATACCGAATCGGCGGTGACGGCGGAGTTGCTCGAGGACGCCTAGGACGGGCGCCACGTCGAGGATCGCGCCGGTGGGCTGCCGATCCGACCTTTCCGACGACCGCACATCGCGGACGACCGCGCACTAGGGTGGTGGTCACACGACACACCGAGTACTGGGCACCACACCAAGAACTGGGAAAAGGAGTCGACTGTGACTGTTCGGGTAGGGGTGAACGGCTTCGGCCGCATCGGACGCAACTTCTTCCGGGCCGTCGAGGCGCAGAAAGCACTCGGCACCACCGATATCGAGATCGTCGCGGTCAACGATCTCACCGACAACGACACCCTCGCGACGCTCCTGAAGTACGACTCGATCCTTGGTCGACTCGGTCAGGACGTACGCGCGGACGGCGATTCCATCCACGTCGGTGATCGGACGATCACCGCGCTCGAGATCAAGGACGGCCCTGCTGCGCTGCCGTGGGGTGATCTCGGTGTCGACGTCGTCGTGGAGTCCACCGGCATCTTCACACACGCGGCGAAGGCAGAGGGGCACCTCGCTGCCGGTGCCAAGAAGGTCGTGATCTCGGCGCCCGCCAAGGACGAGGACATCACCATCGTCATGGGTGTCAACGACGCCCGGTACGACGGCAGTCAGAACATCATCTCGAACGCCTCGTGCACCACCAACTGCCTCGGACCCGTCGCGAAGGTCCTCGACGACGAATTCGGCATCGAGCGGGGACTGATGACGACGGTCCACGCCTACACACAGGACCAGAACCTGCAGGACGGGCCGCACCGGGATCTGCGGCGCGCCCGCGCCGCCGCACTCAATGTGGTGCCGACCAGCACCGGCGCAGCAAAGGCCATCGGGCTGGTGCTTCCGCAGCTGGCGGGCAGACTCGACGGTTACGCGCTGCGGGTGCCGATCCCCACCGGGTCGGTCACCGATCTCACCGTCGACGTCCGCAGGTCGGCCTCCGTCGACGAGATCAACGCGGCGATGAAGGCGGCGTCGGAAGGGCCGCTGCAGGGCATCCTGAAGTACAACGTCGACCCGATCGTGTCCTCGGACATTGTCACCGACCCGCACTCGTCGATCTTCGATGCGCCGCTGACCAAGGTCATCGACGATCAGGTCAAGGTCGTGGCCTGGTACGACAACGAGTGGGGTTATTCGAACCGTCTCGTCGACCTCATCGGTCTCGTGGCCGAGTCTCTCTGACACACTGGTCGGACTCCGACACACCGATTGAAGAGGACACCCGAACAGTGGCTGTTCAGACCCTGAAGGACCTACTCGACGCGGGGGTCGAAGGTCGTGGCGTGCTGGTGCGCTCCGACCTCAACGTCCCCCTCGACGGCGACACCATCACCGACCCGGGCCGCATCCTGGCGTCGGCACCCACCATCGAAGCGTTGGCGGACGCCGGTGCCAAGGTCGTGGTGACCGCGCACCTCGGCCGACCCCAGGGCGAACCGGATCCGAAGTTCTCACTGGCGCCGGTCGCGGCGAAACTCGGTGAGGTACTCGGCCGCAACGTCCAGCTCGCCGGCGACGTGGTCGGGCAGGACGCGCTGGCCCGCTCCGAAGGCCTGACCGACGGAGACGTCCTCCTGCTCGAGAACGTCCGGTTCGATCCGCGGGAGACGAGCAAGGACGAATCGCAGCGGCAGGCACTCGCCCGAGACCTCGTGGAACTGGTCGGCGACGACGGCGCGTTCGTCTCCGACGGTTTCGGTGTGGTGCACCGCGCGCAGGCGTCGGTGTACGACGTGGCGAAACTCCTCCCGCACTACGCAGGTGGGCTGGTCGCGGCGGAGGTCGACGTCCTCGCGAAGCTGACGGCCGATCCGGAGCGTCCGTACGCGGTCGTGCTCGGCGGGTCGAAGGTCTCCGACAAACTCGCCGTGATCGAAGCGCTCGCACCGAAGGTCGACACCCTCGTCATCGGCGGCGGAATGTGCTTCACCTTCCTTGCCGCGCAAGGACTCCCGGTGGGAACATCACTGTTGGAGGAGTCGATGATCGACACCTGCAAGAGCCTGCTCGACCGGTTCGCCGACGTCATCCACATCCCGCAGGACGTCGTGGTGGCAGATCGTTTCGCCGCGGACGCCGACACCCGGACCGTGCCCGCCACCGACATTCCCGACGGCTGGATGGGACTGGACATCGGACCGGAATCGGTGGCGCGGTTCGCGTCGCTGCTGTCCTCCGCCAGGACCGTCTTCTGGAACGGGCCGATGGGGGTGTTCGAGTTCGCGAAGTTCGCGGCGGGCACCAGGGGTGTCGCCGAGGCGATCGTCGAGGCCACCGGCAAGGGTGCGTTCAGCGTCGTCGGCGGCGGCGACTCGGCGGCAGCGGTACGCCTGCTGGGGCTGCCCGAGGACGGGTTCTCGCACATCTCCACCGGCGGTGGTGCCTCCCTCGAGTATCTCGAGGGTAAGGAACTGCCCGGCATCGCTGTGCTGGAGGCGTGAGATGGCGCGTACACCGCTGATCGCGGGCAACTGGAAGATGAATCTCAACCACCTCGAGTCCATCGCGCTGGTGCAGAAGATCGCCTTCACCCTGCCCGAGAAGTATCTCGCGAAGGTCGATGTCGCCGTCATCCCGCCGTTCACCGACATCCGTTCGGTGCAGACTCTCGTCGAGGGCGACAAACTCGGTCTCCGCTACGGCGCGCAGGATCTGTCCGTGCACGATTCGGGTGCGTACACCGGTGAGATATCGGGGGCCATGCTCGCCAAGCTCGGCTGCACGTACGTCGTCGTCGGGCACTCGGAGCGACGCACCCTGCACGGGGAGACCGATGAGGTCGTGCGCGACAAGGCGAAGGCTGCCCTGCGGCACGGACTGACCCCCATCGTGTGCATCGGTGAGGGACTCGACATCCGTGAGGCCGGAACCCACGTCGACCACAACGTCGCGCAGCTGAAGGGATCTCTCGCGGGTCTGTCGGCGGACGACATCGCGAAGGTCGTCGTCGCGTACGAACCGGTGTGGGCCATCGGTACCGGCAAGGTCGCGTCCGCGGCGGACGCCCAGGAGGTGTGCGCTGCGGTGCGCGCCACCCTCGGTGAACTCGCCGGTGCCGACGTCGCCGCGACCGTCCGTGTGCTCTACGGCGGATCGGTCAACGCCAAGAACGTCGGCGAACTCGTCGCCCAACCGGACGTCGACGGTGGACTCGTCGGCGGAGCCTCGCTGAAGGCCGACGAGTTCGCGCAGCTCTCGGCCATCGCCGCGGGCGGTCCGCTGCTGTAGCGACCCGGGACCCGACCGGTGGGGGTGGGCGGCGCCGCGGTTGCCGTACGCCCCCACCGGCCTCCCCACGTCCGCCTGGTCCCCACGTCCCCCTGGTCCCACACCCCCGGCGGTCGAGCGAATGTATCGTCGGCTCGATCCGATCGATCGGGTGTACCCTTCGCTCGGACCGGGCGGGCGTTCACCCGGAAGCAGGAGTCGATGCCGGTGGGCGTGGCGGTCCGAACCGGGCGACCGGGTAAGCTGACGGCCGACGTCACCGACCATCGAAGGATATCGATCACCGACATGGAACTGTTCCTGGACATTCTGCTGATCGCCACGAGTCTGCTTCTGATCCTGCTGGTGCTGTTGCACCGCGGTAAGGGCGGTGGCCTGTCGAGCCTGTTCGGCGGCGGCGTCCAGTCGAGCCTCTCGGGATCGTCGGTCGCGGAGAAGAATCTCGACCGGCTGACGCTGTTCGTCGGCATCATCTGGGTGATCGCGATCCTCGGTATCGGTCTGCAGATCAAGTTCAGCTGACCTCCGTCGCGGAACGCGAGCACACCGCGGACACCTGTCGGTGCACCACCGGATCCGCCCCGTCGTCGCCGACGGTGGGCGGACCGGCCCCGCGCTGCGTAACAGCGGATGACGGGTGCCCGAGGAATTTTTCTTCGCTGTGTCGATCCGGCCCGGCCTCGTTCGTCGTCATGATGTGAGGCGACCGTGCCACACCGTTCACCGGAGGAGACACATCGTGAAGTACATGCTGCTGATCCACGCCGCCGCAGAACAGACCGAGCCGGACTGTGACGTCCAGGAGTGGCAGGACTACGAGTCGGCTCTGCGCGATGCGGGCGTGCTGGTGTCCGGTCACTCGCTCGAGGACCTGACGACAGCGACCACCGTGCAGGTCGGGGCGGACGGGCGCCGCACCGTCACCGACGGGCCGTTCGCGGAGACCCGTGAACTGCTCGGCGGATACGACGTCATCGACGTACCCGATCTCGACGCCGCGCTGGACTGGGCGGCCCGGTGCCCCGGCGCGCGCGGTGGTGGCGCCGTCGTGGTGCGGCCGATCGCCGATTTCGGGGTCTGATCGGTGAACGGACCGGTGACGAGCGTCGAGTCGGTGTTCCGCGAAGAACACGGACGGCTGCTTGCGGCTCTCGTCCACCGGTTCGGTGACCTCGACCTCGCAGAGGACGTCACCGCCGATGCCTTCGCTGCGGCACTGCAGCGTTGGCCCGTCGACGGTGTCCCGGACCGTCCCGGCGCGTGGTTGCTCACCACCGCCCGACGCCGAGCAGTGGATCGGTTGCGGCGCGATCGGGTCCATGCCACCCGACTCGCCGTGTTGCAGGCCGAATCCGAGCGGGCGGCGGTACCCGGCCCCGACACCGATTCCGGTGGCCTGCCCGACGATCGCCTCGCGCTCTTCTTCACCTGCGCGCATCCGGCGCTGTCCGCGGACGACCGTATCGCGCTGATCCTGCGTTGCCTGGCCGGTTTGAGCACCGACGAGGTGGCCCGGGCGTTCCTCGTGTCGTCGACGACGATGGCGCAGCGGATCGTGCGGGCCAAGAAGAAGATCCGCGTGGCGCGTATTCCGTTCCGGGTGCCGGAACCGGACGCCCTGCACGAACGATTGCCGGTGGTCCTCGCAGCACTGTACTCGATCTTCACCGAGGGTTACGCGGCGAGCAGCGGCGCCGACCTCCAGCGGGTCGATCTGGCCGAGGAAGCAATCCGTCTCGCCCGGGTCCTGCACGCGCTGATGCCGACGCACCGCGAGGTGACGGGCCTGCTGGCGTTGCTGCTGCTCGTCCACGCCCGCCGCGACGCCCGTGTCGATGCGACCGGCGCGATGGTCCTGCTCGACGACCAGGACCGGAGCCTGTGGGATCGGACGATGATCGACGAGGGTCGTGACCTGGTGGTCACCGCGCTCACCGGGGGACTTCCCGGATCGTATGCGGTGCAGGCCGCGATCGCAGCGGTGCACGACGAGGCAACCGGCACCGACGACACCGACTGGCGGCAGATCATAGCGCTCTACGACGTACTGCTCGCACTGACGCCGTCACCGGTAGTCGCGCTGAACCGGGCCGTGGCCGTCGCGATGTGTGACGGCCCCGCCGCGGGGCTGGCCCTCGTCGACGGGCTCGCCGATGACCCGCGCCTGCGTGATCATCATCCGTACGAGATGGTGCGAGCCGAGTTGCTGAGACGACTGGGCCGTTCGGCCGAGGCGGTCGTGCACTTCCGGCGGGCGGCGGCGCTGGCCGGAACCGATCCGGAGCAGCGCCTGTTGCGCAGGCGGATCGACGAACTCCACCGTCGGTGACCGAGCCCGGTACCGGTAGCACCGGTACACGCGATCACCGGTACTCGTCGGCGAGGTCCGGGTAGTCACCCCAGGTCGGTGTCTGCGCGCCGCTGAGCACCGCCTCGAGTCGGTCCAGGTAGTACTGCCAGCCCGGACCGATCTCCGCCGCTTCCGAGCGAGGCACGTGCCGATGCGTGAAGTCGAGGGTTGTCACCGGACCGACGGCGTGTAGCGTCACCTCGAGAAGCCACCCGTCGATGTCCACGGAGAAACTCGACGGGGGTGTGCATCGAAGGACGTGCACCTCGGTGACGGTGCGGTCGTGGTCGTCGACCATCGTCAACTGCACTTTCCCGGTCGCGGGGTCGCCGGTGAACGTGCCGTACCAGCGGGACAGTTGCCGTGGATCGGTCAACGCCGCCCACACCGCCGATCGCGGTCGTACGAACGTCCTGCGGTAGTGCAGCGCGACGAGCACCGATCCCGGTGGGCAGTCGCTCTCGGGGCGCACGGTGCCGGGGATCGTGGTGGGGGTGCTCATCGTCACGGTCCTTTCCTTCATCCGGCGCACCGGGGCGTATCCGTGGCCTCACATATCCGTGGTCTCACATATCCGTGGTCTCGCGTATCCGTGGTCTCGCGTATCCATTGTCCCGCGAACGAGGTGGGGAGTCCGGGGAACCGGTCGGGCCTTCGCTGCGTCCAATGAGATGAGGGCCGCGACAAGGTCCGACGACACGACGACGAGTACGGCGGAAGGGGCGGGACGAATGGATCGACGGACGGTGCGGTGCGGCAGGGGAATGACGGTACTCGGATACAAGCGCTCGGTGCGCGGGCCACGCGCCGCGAACCGGTTGTTGTGTGACCGCGCGGACGGTCCCGCGGCGCCGCGCGACCGCACCGACGACGGTGACGACCGCGAGCGGTGAACGGAGAGCATCGGAGGTCAGTAACGTGGCAGATCCGCTGCCGCGGCGGCGTCCACGAACCACACGGTACGTTCGGTGCCGCGGGCACCCGCCGCCGGAACATCCCGTGGATCGGCCCCGCCGACCGCGGAGGCCACCGCGTCGGCTTTCGCGTCGCCGGTGACCAGCAGCCACACCTGCCGTGCTCGTTGCACGGCGGGCAACGTCAGTGTCACCCGCGCCGGCGGTGGTTTCGGGGAATCGTCGAGGCCGACGACGAAGCGAACGGATTCGCGCACTGCATCCGTATCGGGGAACAGTGAGTTGACGTGTCCCTCCCCGCCCATGCCCAGCAGGTGCACGTCGAAACGTGGCACGGTGCCGTCGGGGGAGTGCGCGGCGAGCAGTTCCGCGTATCGCAGCGCCGAGTCCTGCGGGGTGGCGCACCCGTCCTCACCGAGGGCGGGCATCGTGTGGATGCGCGCCGGATCGATCGGAACCCGGTCGAGCAGGGCGGCGCGGGCCTGCACCTCGTTGCGGTCGGGGTGGCCCGGCGGGAGGAAACGCTCGTCCCCGAAGTACACGTTCAGCGCGGACCAGTCGATGTCTCCCTGAGCGGCCCGGACGTGTTCGAGCACGGCGATGCCGGTGCCGCCACCGGTGAGCACCACCGACGCCTGTACCCGCTCGGCCTGCGCGGCGACGACGGCCTCGACGAACGCGGCCGCGGCCGCGCGTGCGACGCCGTCGGGATCGGGGGAGGTACGGACATCGACGGGGCCGGGCTCAGACATACTCCACCTTCGGTAGTGCCGACAGGGCCGCCTCGTAGATCTCGTCGGGATCGAGCCGACGCAACTCCTCGGTGAGGCATTCCGCGGAGTCTCGTCGCGCCAGGGTGATCAGCGAATCGGGCTTGGCGGTCCGCGAGAGTGTCGCGACACGGCCGTCCTGCGGTCGGCCCAACACGATGCTCTGCGTGGGGGTGTGCAACTCGACACGGAGCGGCCCGTCCGCGCGCTGCACGGGACAGTCGATGCGGCTGGCGAGCCAACCCGCGAGCAGGTCGAGTGCGACCTCGGTGCGCAGCCCGGACACCGTCGCCGAGATCACGGGTTCGTGGGGTGGCTGGTCCAGGGCGGAGACGAGCAAGGCCCGCCAGTACGTCACGCGGGCCCACGCGAGGTCGGTGTCGCCGGGGGTGTACCCGGCCAGGCGCGCCGAGATCGCGGCCCGCGGGTTCTCGGCGTTGGTGGCGTCGGTGATGCGGCGCACGGCCAATCGTCCGACGGGATCGCGGGCGGGCACGGCAGGTGAGGTGTTCGGCCACCACGCGACGACGGGGGTGTCGGGTACGAGGAAGGGGACGAGCACCGATTCCTGATGATCCCCGAGTTCGCCGTGCAGCGCGAGGATGAGCACCTCGGAGGCTCCGGCCTCGCCTCCCACCCGGATCTCCGCGTCCATCCGGGACGGGCCGTCGCCGCGGCCACGACCGACGACGATGACGCGGCACGGATGCTCGCGGGAGGCGTCGGTGGCCGCGGAGATCGAGGCCTCGAGGCCACGGGCGTCCCCGGCGCACACGATGAGGGTCAGCACCCGTCCCTGTGTGACGACACCGCCGGTTCGGCGCAACTCCACCAGCTTCTTGCTGACGGCGACCGCCGAGGTGTCGCGCAACTGCACTCTCACGGGCGTCTCCATTCGCGGCCGGATCGGCGGAGCATCTCGTCGGCGGTCGCCGGACCCCAGGTGCCCGACTCGTAGGGCTCCGGTCGGCCCGCGGATGCCCAGTGGTCGAGCACGGGATCGAGGATCTCCCAGGACAGCTCGACCTCGTCGTCGACAGGGAACAGCGACGGTTCGCCGAGCAGCACGTCGAGGATGAGCCGTTCGTAGGCCTCGGGCGACGACACCGTGAACGCCTGCCCGTAACTGAAGTCCATGTTCACGTCCCGCACCTCCATCTCGGAGCCGGGAACCTTCGAACCGAAACGCATCGTGACACCCTCGTCGGGTTGAACCCGGATCACCAGGGCGTTCTGCCCGAGCTCCTCGGTCATGGTCGTGTCGAAGGGCAGATGCGGTGCCCGTTTGAACACCACGGCGATCTCGGTGACCCGACGCCCCAGCCGTTTGCCGGTGCGCAGGTAGAAAGGAACCCCCGCCCACCGGCGGGTATCGACCTCGAGGGTGATCGCGGCGTACGTCTCGGTGGTCGAATCGGACGCGAACCCCGCTTCTTCGAGAAGCCCGACGACGTGCTCGCCGCCCTGCCAGCCCGCCGTGTACTGCCCGCGCGCGGTGGTCTCGTCGAGCGGTTCGGCCAGTCTCGTCGCCGACAGCACCTTGATCTTCTCGGCGCGGAGTTCGGACGGCGCGAAACTGACGGGTTCCTCCATCGCGGTGAACGCCAGCAACTGCAACAGGTGGTTCTGGATGACATCGCGGGCGGCGCCGATACCGTCGTAGTAGCCGGCGCGGCCCCCGAGTCCGATGTCTTCCGCCATCGTGATCTGCACGTGGTCGACGTAGTGCGCGTTCCAGATCGGGTCGAACAGCTGGTTCGCGAACCGCAACGCCAGAATGTTCTGGACGGTCTCCTTACCGAGGTAGTGGTCGATGCGGAACACCGAGTCCTCGGAGAACACCGAGCCGACCACCGCGTTCAGTTCGCGGGCGCTGTCGAGGTCGTGGCCGAACGGCTTCTCGATGACCACTCGGCTCCATGCGTCACCGTCCGCCGCGGCGAGGCCGGTGCGGGCCAACTGCCCGCACACCACGGGGAACGCGTCGGGCGGAACCGACAGGTAGAACGCGTGATTGCGGCCGGTGCCCCGCTCCCGGTCCAGCTTCGCCAGGGTCGTGGCGAGTTCGGTGAACGCATCGTCGTCGTCGAAGCTGCCCTGCACGAAGCGAATTCCTTCGGCGAGCCGCTGCCACACCTCCTCGCGGAACGGGGTCCGCGAATGCTCGCGGACCGCGGCATGCACGACCTCCCCGAAGTCCTCGTCTGCCCAGTCACGGCGCGCGAAACCGACGAGCGCGAATCCGGGCGGCAGCAGACCCCGGTGGGCGAGGTCGTACACGGCGGGCATCAGTTTGCGCCGCGCCAGGTCGCCGGTGACCCCGAAGATCACCAGCGCGCACGGGCCTGCGATGCGCGGGAGCCGGCGGTCGCGGCTGTCGCGTAACGGATTGACCCATGCCGCCGCGCCGGACCCGCGCACCCTCAGTTCTCCGTACCCGGGTTCAGTGCCGACAGTTGCTGCTCCGTCGCGGCCAGGAGATCGTTCCAGGACACCTCGAACTTCTCGACGCCTTCGTCCTCGAGTTTGCGGAACACGTCGTGAAGGTCGATCCCGGCAGCGCCGAGCGCATCGAACACGTGCCGGGCGTCGGCGATGTTGCCGGTGACGGTGTCGCCGCTGATCTCGCCGTGGTCGGCGACCGCTTCGAGGGTCTTCTCCGGCATCGTGTTGACGGTGTTCGGGGCGACCAGCTCGGTGACGTAGAGCGTGTCGGGGTAGTCGGGGTTCTTCACACCCGTCGACGCCCACAGAGCTCGCTGCGGCCGTGCACCGGCCTCGGCGAGCTGCCCGAATCGCGCGCCGCCCTCGAAGGCCGCGAGGTAGGCGGCGTACGCGAGACGGGCGTTGGCGACACCCGCCCTGCCGCGGAGCGCCAGCGCCGCGGCGGTGCCGATCTCCTCGAGCCGCGCGTCGATCTCGGTGTCGACGCGGGACACGAAGAACGACGCCACCGAGTGGATCGACGCGAGATCGTGCCCGGCGGCCTTCGCTGCGGTGAGCCCGTCGAGGTACGACTCGATCACCCGCTCGTAGCGTTCGACGGAGAAGATCAGCGTGACGTTGACGCTGATTCCCTCACCGATGACCTTCGCGATCGCCGGGAGACCCGCGACCGTCGCGGGGATCTTGATGAACAGGTTGGGCCGGTCCACGATCCGCCACAGTTCGATCGCCTGCTCGACGGTGGCGTCCGTCTTGTGTGCGAGCCGCGGATCCACCTCGATCGACACGCGACCGTCGACACCGCCGGTCGCCTCGTACACGGGGGCCAGGACGTCGCATGCGGCACGCACGTCGTCGGTGGTCACGGCGAGGATCGTCGCGTCGACGTCGCTGCCGGCCGCGGCGAGCGACGCGACCTGCGCGTCGTAGGCGTGGCCCTTCGACAGCGCCGCCTGGAAGATCGACGGGTTGGTGGTCACACCCACGACGCTGCGGGTCGCGACGAGATCGGCGAGGTTACCGGACTCGATACGTTCACGGGACAGGTCGTCGAGCCACACCGACACACCTTCGGCGGCGAGGCGGGCGAGCCTGTCGTTCTGAACGGTCGTCTGCTGGGTCATCGCATCATCCCTTCACGTCTGTGAGCGAGACACGGGCGGCGTCGACGACGGCGTCGGCCGTGATCCCGAACTCGCGGTACAAGGTCTTGTAGTCGGCGGAAGCGCCGTAGTGCTCGAGGGAGACGGCCCGACCGTGGTCGCCGAGCAGCCGGTACCACGGAAGCGCCAGGCCGGCCTCGACGGACACACGGGCCTTCACCGACGGGGGGAGGACCTCGTCGCGGTACGCCTTGTCTTGTTCGAGGAACCAGTCGAGGACCGGGACCGACACCACGCGGGTGGGGACGCCGTCCGCTTCGAGCGTCTCGCGCGCGGTGACGGCGAGTTGCACCTCGGAGCCGGTGGCGAGGAGCACGACCTCGGGTGCGCCGTTCGACGCATCGGCGAGGACGTACGCGCCGCGGGCGACACCGTCGGCGGCCTTGTCGCGGGTGCCGTCGAGGACCGGGACGTTCTGCCGGGTCAGAGCCAGCGCGGTCGGGCCGGTGCGGTTCTCCAGTGCGGCCTTCCATGCGAAGGACGTCTCGTTGGCGTCGGCGGGGCGGACGACCGCGAGGTTCGGGATGGCGCGCAGAGCCGCGAGATGCTCGACGGGCTGATGGGTGGGGCCGTCCTCGCCGAGCCCGATCGAGTCGTGGGTCCACACGTAGATCGCGGGAGTCTGCATCAACGCGGCGAGACGCACGGCCGGGCGCATGTAGTCGGAGAACACCAGGAATGTGCCGCCGTAGGGGCGGGTCGGGCCGTGCAGGGCGATGCCGTTGAGGATCGAGCCCATCGCGTGTTCGCGGACACCGAAGTGCAGGGTGCGGCCGTAGGGCTGAGCCGTCCAGTCCTTCGTGGTGATCGAGGTGGGGCCGAACGAGTCGGATCCGGCGATCGTGGTGTTGTTGCTGCCCGCGAGATCGGCGGAACCACCCCACAGTTCGGGAAGGAGCGGCCCGAGTGCGGCGAGGGCCTTGCCGGACGCGGAGCGGGTGGCGGGGCCGTTGTCGGTGGGCTCGTACGTGGGCAGCGCCTCGACCCAGCCGGCGGGGAACTCACCGGCGTGGAGACGGTCGAACAGTTCCTTGCGTTGCGGCTCACGGCCGGCCCAGGCATCGAAGGCGGTCTGCCATGCGGCGCGTGCCGCGGCACCGCGGGTGACGACCGCGCGGGTGTGCTCGATCACGGCGGGGTCGACGTCGAAGCTCTTGTCGGGGTCGAAGCCCAGGGCCTTCTTGACGGCCGCGACCTCGTCGGCGCCGAGTGCCGCGCCGTGCGCGTCACCGGTGTTCATCTTGTTCGGTGCGGGGTAACCGATGACGGTGCGCACCGCGATGAACGACGGCTTGTCGGTGACGGCCTTGGCCTTCTCGACGGCCTCGAGCAGCGCGGTGACGTTCTCGCCGCCCTCGACGGTCTGCACGTGCCAGCCGTATGCCTCGTAGCGGGCGGTGACGTCCTCGCCGAGGGCGATCGCGGTGTCGTGCTCGATGGAGATCTTGTTGTCGTCGTAGAACACGACGAGGTTGCCGAGTTGCTGCACCCCGGCGATGGACGATGCCTCGGACGTGACGCCTTCCTCGATGTCACCGTCGGACGCGATCACGTAGATGTGATGGTCGAAGGGGCTGGTTCCGGGCGCGGCGTCCGGGTCGAACAGTCCGCGTTCGCGGCGCGCGGCCATCGCCATGCCGACCGCGGAGGCCAGGCCCTGCCCGAGCGGTCCGGTGGTCATCTCGACGCCGGTGGTGTGCCCGTACTCGGGATGGCCGGGGGTGAGGGACCCCCAGGTGCGCAGCGCCTCGAGATCGGCGAGTTCGAGGCCGTATCCGGACAGGTACAGCTGGATGTAGAGGGTCAGGCTCGAGTGCCCGCAGGAGAGCACGAACCGGTCGCGGCCCACCCACTCTGCGTCGGTGGGGTCGTGCCGCATCACCCGCTGGTACAGGGTGTAGGCGAGCGGCGCGAGGCTCATCGCGGTGCCGGGATGCCCGTTGCCGACCTTCTGCACCGCGTCGGCGGCCAGGACCCGAGCCGTGTCCACAGCCTTGGTGTCCAGATCGGTCCAGTCGGCGGGATGGACCGGCTGGGTGAGGGTGCGGATCTCGTCTGTGATCGACACGAGCTTCAAGTCTCCTGACATGGGTGTACGGGGTGCGGGTGGGCGCGAGGAGTCCACGCGTTCCTCCAGAGTAGTGCCCGCCGGTCAGCGGGTCGATTCGGTGCGCGGGTAGCCGGGGACTACCATCGATCCCAGTTGTGGCTCGTCCGGAACCGGGCGAGCGTGAGCGGGCGAGCGAAGGTGCGTAGTCGCGTGGTGCGAGGAGACGGTGTGCGGCAAGGTCGACGGCCGACAGGACACGGCTTCGGTGCCCCCGAGGTCCCGGCCGCACCCCGTCCCGACACGATGTGGGGTCGGGTCACCGGCACGATCCTGGCGTACGTCGCGTTGACGAAGCCTCGCGTGATCGAACTGCTGCTGGTCGCGACGATCCCGGCGATGCTGTTCGCGGACCGCGGCAGCGTCGACATCGTCCTGATCCTCAGCACACTGTTCGGTGGCTGGATGGGTGCGGCGAGCGCCAATTCCCTCAACTGCGTCGTCGATGCGGACATCGACAAGGTGATGAAACGCACCGCGCTCCGTCCGTTGGCGCGGCAGGCGGTGCCGACCCGCAACGCGTTCGTGTTCGGCATGGTGCTCGGGGTGGCGTCGTTCGCGTGGTTGTGGTGGCGGGCCAACCTGCTGGCCGGTGCGCTCGTGGTGCTGACGATCGCGTTCTACGTGCTGGTGTACACGATGGTCCTCAAGCGACGTACCTGGCAGAACGTGGTGTGGGGTGGTGCCGCCGGGTGCATGCCGGTGATGGTCGGGTGGGCGGCGGTGACCGGGTCGCTCAGCTGGGAGCCGGTCGTGCTGTTCCTGGTGATCTTCTTCTGGACACCGCCGCACACGTGGGCCCTGGCGATGCGCTACAAGGAGGACTACAAGGCGGCCGGTGTGCCGATGCTGCCGGTCATCGCCACCGAACAACACGTCACGAAGCAGATCGTGGTGTACACGTGGGCGACCGTCCTGGCGACGCTGGTGATCGTGCCCGCGGCGGGTCTGGTGTACGCGATCGTGACGCTCGCGGCGGGGGCCTGGTTCCTGTTCGTTGCGCACCAGCTCTACAACAGTGTGCGCGGTGGCGCCTCGGTGAAGCCGCTCAAGTTGTTCCTGCAGTCGAACAACTACCTTGCGGTGGTGTGCCTGGGGCTGGCCATCGATTCGGTGCTGGATCTGCCGACGGTGGCCTCGCTCTTCTGACGCGGGTCCGTCCGCTCACAGCCGGCGGTAGTCCCCGGCACGTATCCCCCGGCACGGTATCCCCGAGATACGCCCGTGCCCTCCCACGGTGCGGATCGCGGGAGGGCACGGGTGTGGTGGGCCGTCCGAGGACGGCCGGCTCTAGGGCAGCAGCACGATCGAACCGGTGGTGCGACGTCCCGCGAGGTCGCTGTGCGCGCGGGCTGCCTCGTCGAGAGGATACGTCGCGCCCACACGGACGTGAAGGGCACCCCCCGCGAGGGCGGTGAACACGTCGCCCGCCCGCCACAGAAGCTCGTCGCGGGTGCGGACGTGGTGGGCGAGCGTGGGCCGGGTGACGAACAGGGATCCCGCCGGGTTGAGCCGCTGCAGGTCGAAGGGAGGCACCGGACCGCTCGCGGCACCGAACAGGGCGAGTGTTCCGCGGATCCGCAGGGATGCGAGGGACGCCTCGAACGTGGCGGCGCCGACGCCGTCGTACACCGCGGCGACCCCGTCGCCGCCGGTGAGGGCACGTACCTGCTCGGGCAGGTCGTCGCCGTAGCGCAGCACCTCCGCGGCTCCCGCACCCCGCGACAGTTCCTCCTTCTCGTCGGACGAGACCGTGGTGATCACCCGGACCCCTTTCGCGACGGCGAGTTGGGTGAGCAGCAGGCCGACACCGCCGGCACCGGCGTGCACCAGGATCGTGTCGCCGGGTTGCGCCGCGTACGTCGATTCGACGAGGTAGTGCGCGGTCATGCCCTGGAGCAGTGCGGACGCGGCCTGCGGCGCGGGTACCCCGTCGGGAACCGGCACCGCCACACGCGCGGGCACCCGCACCAGTTCCGCGTACGAGCCGGGTGCATCCGCCCAGGCCACCCGTTGCCCGACGGTGAGGTCGACCACGTCCTCGCCGACCGCGACGACGGTGCCGGTGCCCTCGGATCCCGGCACGTACGGGAGTGCCGTCCCGTACAGGCCGGTGCGGAAGTACGTGTCGATGAAGTTCACGCCGATCGCGTCGGTGCGGACGAGGACGTCGCCGGGACCGGCCACCGGATCGGGGACGTCCACGGGGGTGAGGACGTCGGGGCCGCCGTGCTGTGCCACTTCGATTGCGCGCATGCGGCCACAGTATTCTGGCGGGCATGACCGTCGAAACCCAGCCCGTGTCGGCACCGTCCGAGATCGTCACGTCCCTGCGCGGATTCGTCGCGGAGCACGGTGGCTCCGCGAAGGCCGTCATCCAGCCTGTCGGCTACGTGGGGGTGCGCATCACCGTCGTCGCCGAGGACGGTGTCCTCGGCGACCGGGTGGTCGCCGACCTGCCGACCGCGCACGCCGTCGTCGCCGCCCTGCCGAACGTCACCGAATCCGACTGGGATCGGGAGGTCACCAGCATCGTGACCCCGCGACGGGGGCACTGGCAGAAGATGGCGGGGTGGGTCGCGAAGCAGACCCGGTTCCCGAAGGCACGTAACGAACGCTGACACCCGGCACGAACGATCCGGCACGAACGCGGGCCGGCCACCCCGGTGGGGTGGCCG
>NZ_JAIYEP010000007.1 GCF_020515525.1 Rhodococcus yananensis | reverse complement strand
CTGCAGAACCTCCCGGTGCGCACATCCGGCTACCAGAAACGCGCACGGGTCAGACGGCGTCCGCAGTCAAGGGTTCGAGATCCTGTGCGAGTTCCGACGTCACAAGCCGGAACTCGCTCTCGCCGCGACCGCGGTACCACACGGGGTCGGCGCAGTGCCACCGCTCGGCGGCGAGTGAGCGGGTGACCACCTTGAACGTCGCGGTCCGGGGCAGTGCCTCGCAGACCCGGACCAGGGTGGGCAGCTGTTTCGGTCCGAGATCGGGCTGGGAGTCGAGGAACTCGGCGAAATCGGCCGGATCGAACTCTCGCACGGCGGTGGGGACGACGGCGATCATCACCCGATCACCCACGTACCGGTCGGGCACGCCGTACACCGACGCCTGCGAGAACCCGGGGTAGCGCATCACCGCCCGCTCGATGGGGGCGGCGCCCAGGTTCTCGCCGTCCACCCGCAGCCACCCCGAACTGCGTCCGGCGAAGTACACGAATCCGTCGGCATCGCGGTAGGCGAGATCGCCGCTGTGGTACCGGCCGTTGCGGAGCCGTTCGGCGTCGGCTTCGGGGTTCTTGTAGTACCCGGCGAACGCCCCCGCGCCGTCCGAATTGACGAGCTCGCCGGTGGCCTCGTCCGCGTTGACGATCCGGCCTGCCGCGTCGAATCGGGCAGGCGGGCACGGCTCCCCGGTCTCCGTGTCGAGGATCTCGATACCGTCGGGCAGCAACCCGAGCGAGCCGGCCGGCTTGCCCGGAGTCGCGCGGATCGAGATGCCGCCCTCGGTGGAGCCGAACCCGTCGACGACGGTCGCGTCGAACCGTCGGGTGAACTCCGCGACGGCCGGTGCGCTGCCTTCGTTGCCGTACATGATGCGCAGACGATTGTCGGCGTCGTCGGGTGTCTCGGGCGTCGCGACGATGTAGGACAGGGGTTTACCGACGTAGTTCGCGTACGTGACACCGAACTTGCGCAGGTCCGGCAGGAACCCGGATGCGGAGAACCGCCGGCGCAGCGCGACGCCGCTGCGGGCCGCGAGCGCGACACCCCATCCGGCCATCATCGCGTTGGAATGGAACATCGGCATGGACAGGTAGACGACGTCCTCGGAACCGAGCCCGAATCGTTGGGCCAGCATGATCGCGGGGTCGACGATCTTGGCGTGTGTGCACCGCACGGCCTTGGGATCGCCGCTGGTCCCGGACGTGAAGATGAGCATGAACAGGTCATCGCGCGCCACGTCGTCGACGACGGGCGCGGCCGATGCGTGCGCCGCCAGCAGTCCGTTCCACTCCGGCGTGTCGATCTCGATCACGCGCACCCCGGGCAGCGACAACCCGGCCAGCAGGTCGGCGTGCGCTCCCTCGGTGATGACGACCTGACAGTCGGCGAGGGAGATGTCGCGGGCCAGCGCGTCGCCGCGTCGCGTCGTGTTGAGACCGACCACGACCGACCCGGAGAACGCCGCCCCGCCGAGGAGCAGCGAGAACTCCGGCACGTTGCCGAGGAGCAGGCCGACGTGCCGCGGACGCTCGGGATCCAGCAGTGTCCGCAGCAGCGCCGCACGCTGATGGGACAGCGCGACGTGTTCGCTCCACGACAGGGATTCGTCCTCGAACCGCAGACCACGATCCTCGACGTCCGCGAGCCGAGCGAGCAGGGTGGCGACGGTGTCGGTGGTCATGCGGTCCTTCGGGTCGGTCGGTACAGGTCAGGCGGGTGCGTCGGCGAGTTCGTCGCCGAGTGCGCGCAGCTGTGTCGTCGCCGAACCCAACAGGAATTCGTGCTCTTTGGCAACGAGGAAGTACCGGTGAACGGGATGGTCCTCGTCGAGGCCGACGCCGCCGTGAACGTGGACGGTGGTGTGCGCGACCCGGTGCCCGGCGTCGGCCGCCCAGAACGCGGCGGTGCGCAGTGACTCCGTGTGGGGTCTTCCGGAGGCGACGTGGAATGCTGCCTGCCACAGGGTCAATCGCACTCCGCGGACGTCGATGTAGCCGTCCGCGAGGCGTTGGGTGACCGCCTGGAAACTCCCGATCGGCCGGTCGAACTGCACGCGCTCGCGCGCGTACTCGGCGGTGAGTTCGAGCGCGCGTTCGAGTACACCGCACTGGTACGCGACGGATCCGAGGAGCATCCGGTCGCGCAGCCGGGCCGCGACCGCGGCGCCGTCGCGACCGGTCGGGGAGGGACCGTCCTCGCCGAGGATCCGTTCGGGCCCGAGTTCGACGGCGTCGAACGTGACGATCCCGCAACTGCCCCGGCCGGTGGTGTGTTGGCGGGTGACGCTCACTCCGGGGTCGTCGGCGCGGACGAGCAGGACGACGGTGCCGAAATCCGTGGATGCGGGCACGAGGAAACCGTCGGCGACCGGCGCCGAGTCGACGACGGTCTTCGTTCCGTCGAGAACGAGGGTGGCACCGAGGTGCCGTGCTCGGGTGGTCGGGTTCGTCGGGTCGTCGACGAGTTCCTCGGTGAGGGCGGCTGCGAGGACGGACTCGCCGGTGGCGGCGGGCTCGCCCCACTCGGCGAGCTGGGTGTCGGTGCCGAACTCGGCCAGCGTCGACGCGCACACCGCGACGGACGTCAGGTAGGGGGTGGTCGTCGCGCCGCGGCCCAGTTCGATCAGGATGCTCGCCTGCTCGAGGGGGCCGAAGCCGTCTCCGCCGATCGACTCGGGCAGCGCCGCGCCGAGCACTCCGGACGAGGCCAGGGCGTCCCACAGGGCGTGGTCGGTGCGGTCCTCGGTGGCGTCGAGGTCACGCTGGTGTTCGTTGGTGACGATGTCGGTGACGATGGTGCGGGTCAGGCCCGCGAGATCCTGCTGGGCTTCGGTGAGTGTGAAATCCACGGTGGCTGTCCTTGTCTCGACGCTGTGGCGGTCTCAACGCCTGGCGGGCGGCTGGCCGAGGGCGGTCATCGCGATGATGTCGCGCTGCACCTCGTTGGTGCCGCCGCCGAAGGTCAGGATCAGGGCGCTGCGGTGCATCCGCTCGATGCGGCCCCGCAACAGCGCCCCGGGGGAGTTCTGACGCACGGTCGCGGCGGGACCCAGGATCTCCATGAGGAGGCGGTATGCCTCGGTGGCGAACTCGGTGCCGTAGACCTTGTTCGCCGATGCCGGTGCCGGCCCGAGGGGTTCGACGCTCGACGCGATGTCCCAGTTCATGAGTTGGAGGTATTCGGCCTTGGCGTGCACGCGCGCGAGGTTGATCCGGACCCATTCCTGGTCGATCACGCGCTGCCCGTCCGGCAGCCGGGTCTGTTGTGCCCACGCCCGCACCTCGGCGAGGGCGCTGAGGATCGGTCCCGCGGACGTGAGGGCGACCCGCTCGTGGTTGAGCTGGTTGGTGATCAGTGCCCACCCGCCGTTCTCCTCGCCGACGAGCGCCGATGCGGGGACCCGGACGTCCTCGTAGTAGGTGGCGCTGGTGTCGGGGCCGGCCATGGTGTGCACCGGGGTGTGGGAGAAGCCCTCGGCGTCCGTCGGGACGATCAGCACGCTGATTCCCTTGTGCTTGCGGGCGTTCGGATCGGTGCGCACCGCCAGCCACACGTAGTCGGCGTAGGCGATGAGCGACGTCCACATCTTCTGGCCGTTGACGACCCACTCGTCGCCGTCCCGGACCGCGGTGGTGCGCAGTGACGCGAGGTCGGTGCCGGCCCCGGGCTCGGAGTAGCCGATCGAGAAGTGCAGTTCTCCGGCGGAGATGCGGGGGAGGAAGTACTCCTTCTGTTCGTCCGTGCCGTAGTGCATGATGGTCGGCGCGACGGAGTCGATCGTCAGGAACGGAACGGGCGCACCGGCGATCGCGGCCTCGTCGCTGAAGATCAGCTGATCCATCGCCGAGCGGTTCTGGCCGCCGTACTCTTCGGGCCAGCCGAGGGTCAGCCACCCGTCCTTGCCCATCTGTTGGACGACCTCGCGGTAGACGTTGCCGGCGCCGTATTCACCCGTGGTGGCTGCCAGCGCCTCCTTGCGTTCGGGTGTCATCAGATCCGCGAAGTACGACCTCAGTTCCTCCCGCAGCTGTTGCTGCTCCGGGGTGTGGGTGATGTCCACGAACGCTCCTTTTCGTGACGGAATCCACACGGATCATTGCACAGAAGTGGAACGCGTTCTAGCCTTGCATCGAAGCCAGGCGAAAATGGAACGAGGTCGGAAAAATGGATGTGAAGGTCGATTTCGATCGTTGTGAGGCCAACGGCGTGTGCGTGGGTATCGCCCCCGACGTATTCGACCTCAATGACGACGACGAACTCATCGTCGTGCACCCCGTGCCGGAGGGAAACGAGGCGCTCGTGCGCGATGCGATCGCCCAGTGCCCCCGCGCGGCGCTCACCGAGGCGTGAAAGCCGTCGGATCTTGTCATAAACAGTAACAAGTTCTACATTTTGGAGCGACTTCGGAGCTCCGAGGTGACGAAGGGTGTGCGGCGCGTAGGTCAGCCCCGGAGCGCCCACCCGAGAAACGCAAGGAGTGCGTGGATGAGTTCTGACGGTGCGGACCTGTCACTGGAAGGCCGGGTCGCGGTCGTCACCGGCGCCGGCGCCGGTCTCGGCAGAGCCGAGGCGCTCGCGCTGGCGCGGGCCGGTGCGTCGATCGTCGTCAACGATCTCGCGATGAACGATGCCGTCGACGACACTCTCGCGCAGATCCGTGCGGTCGGTGTCGATGTCGAGTTCGTCGGCGGCAGCGTCGCCGAGCGCGCGACGGCCGACGTCATGGTGGCGACGGCGCGGGACCGGCTCGGCGGCCTCGACGTGGTCGTCAACAACGCCGGCGTCGTGCGCGACAGGATGCTGCCGAACATGTCGGACGACGAATGGGACACCGTCGTCGCGGTGCACCTGCGCGGTCACTTCCTGCTGTGCCGCAACGCGGCGGCCCACTGGCGTGAACGTTCGAAGGACGCGGACGGGCCGGTCTACGCGCGCATCGTCAACACCTCCTCCGAAGCCGGCCTCCTCGGCCCCGCGGGGCAGCCGAACTACGGGGCCGCGAAAGCGGGGATCACGTCGTTGACCCTGTCGGCGGCCCGGGGACTCTCCCGCTACGGCGTCCGCGCCAATGCCATCTGCCCGCGGGCGCGGACGGCGATGACCGAGGGAGTGTTCGGGGACGCACCCGAGGGAGGCACCGATCCGCTCTCGCCCGATCACGTCGGCACGCTCGTGGCGTATCTGGCGTCGCCCGCCGCGGACAACATCAACGGCCAGGTCTTCGTTGTCTACGGCCCGATGGTCGCGTTGATGGCCGCTCCGGTGGTCGAGCAGCGATTCGACGCGGTGGACCGGTGGACGCCGGATTCGCTCGCGACCGAACTCGGTGGTTACTTCGCCGACCGCGACCCCGACAAGACCTTCTCGGCGTCCGACGCGCTGAAGCTCTGACCGCGTTCGCTCCGGCCGCGGACCGTCGCGGGGCGGCCGGAGCGAACGCGTGGATCTTTCTGTAACTCGAGGTGCGTGACAACGCTGTCATCGGGTAGTCTCGCGCCACCGACCGGGTTGCCCGAATTGGGCGACATTCGCTGTTCTCGGCGGTCATCCAATGGGTGGATTCTGTTCTAATTCAGAATGTCCGGCAGCGCTCCTTCCGGTGTACGGGAACGATGTGTGCGCGGTCGGCTCGGCTCGGGTGATTGTATGTTCATGGACCGAAACCCCCAGCATATTCAGCTTCATCGTGGGGAACGCGTATCGATGCTCGGGCACTGCGCTTCGGGCGACCAAAAGGGGTTCTGCTGTGCGCGCCCGATTTTCTTTGACAGGTGAACACGTTCTAGTTAGTATGACGCGGATCACAAATGGGTTACTCGATCCGGTGGTGGACGGCGACTCGGGGAACGAAGGGGGACGACGATGGTAGACCTGTTCGAAGTCCCCCTCAGAGCTGTCGGTGGGCTCTTCGCGATGACGGCCGACACGGCTCGCGCCGCGTTCTCCCGCCCGTTCCAGCGCCGCGAGTTCATCGATCAGGCGTGGTTCGTCGCGAGGGTGTCGCTCATTCCCACCGTCCTCGTCGCCATCCCGTTCACGGTTCTGGTCAGCTTCACCCTCAACATCCTGCTCCGGGAGATCGGCGCCGCCGATCTCAGCGGTGCCGGTGCCGCGCTGGGAGCCGTCACACAGGTCGGGCCGATGGTCACCGTGCTGATCGTCGCCGGCGCCGGTGCCACGGCGATCTGCGCCGACCTCGCCGCGCGCACCATCCGCGAGGAGATCGATGCGATGCGGGTACTGGGCATCGATCCCATCCACCGGCTCGTCGTCCCCCGGGTCCTCGCGTCGACCGTCGTCGCGTTGCTGCTCAACGGACTCGTCTGCACCATCGGCATTCTCGGTGGCTTCGCGTTCTCCGTGTTCTTCCAGGGCGTGAACCCGGGTGCGTTCATCAACGGCATCACTCTCCTCACCGGATTCGGAGAACTCATGATCTCCCAGGTCAAAGCCGGCCTGTTCGGCATGATCGCCGGGCTCGTCGCCGCCTATCTCGGACTGAACGTCAGGGGCGGAGCCAAGAGCGTCGGCGACGCCGTCAACCAGACGGTCGTGTTCGCGTTCATGGCGCTGTTCGTCGTCAACCTCCTCGTGACCGCTGTCGGCATCAAGCTGACGAGCGGATAGGAAAGGGCGGACAGACGATGGCGGTACTGACAGGGCGGTTCAACCGCACCGCACGGCGTCTCGGCCGGGCGTCCAACTCGGTCGACGGGATCGGCGACCAGGCGCTGTTCTATGCCCGCGCACTGGGATCCGTTCCCCGCGCGGTGATGCACTACCCCAAGGAGACGGTGCGGCTGGTCGCAGAGATCAGCATGGGCACAGGGGCACTGGCGGTCATCGGCGGCACCGTCGTGATCGTCGGGTTCCTGACGCTGTTCACCGGCGGCATCATCGCCGTGCAGGGCTTCAGCTCGCTCGGCAACATCGGCGTCGAAGCCCTCACCGGCTTCTTCGCCGCGTTCATCAACGTCCGCATCGCGGCTCCCACCATCGCGGGAATCGGCCTGGCCGCCACCATCGGCGCCGGGTCCACCGCGCAGCTCGGCGCGATGCGGGTGTCCGAGGAGATCGACGCGCTCGAAACCATGGCGATCCCCTCCATCCCGTACCTGGTCTCGACTCGCGTGATGGCCGGGATGATCGCGATCGTCCCCCTGTACTCGCTGGCGGTGATCGCCTCGTTCATCGCGAGTCGGTTCGCCACCGTCGTCCTCTACGGGCAATCGGCCGGCGTCTACGACCACTACTTCTCGACGTTCCTGATGCCCACCGACATCCTGTGGTCGTTCGTGCAGGCGATCGTGATGGCGATCGCGGTGATGCTCATCCACACCTACTACGGCTTCAACGCGGGCGGCGGCCCGGTCGGTGTCGGCGTGGCGGTCGGCAACGCGGTGCGCGCATCGCTGATCGCCGTCGTCACGGTCACCCTGCTGATCTCGCTCGCGGTATACGGCACCTCCGGCAACTTCAACCTGTCGGGATAGGCGAGGCGCATGGACACACCTTCGTGGAAGAAGAAGCTCGCAGCGTTCGGCCTGATCGGAGGGCTCGTCGCGATCGTCGCGATCGCGCTGACGCTGTTCGTCGGCGGTTTCACCGCGACCACACCGATCACGGTCACCGCGGCCCGATCGGGGTTGGTGATGGAACCCGACGCGAAGGTCAAACTTCGCGGCGTCGAGGTGGGCAGGGTCGCGTCGATCGAGCACAGCCCGTCCGGCGCGGTCCTGGAACTGGCGATGCAGCCCGGGCAGCTGGAGCTGATCCCGTCGAACGCGCGTGTCGCGATCGAATCGACCACCGTGTTCGGCGCGAAGTTCGTGAACATCATCGTTCCGGACGATCCGTCGACCACCCCCATCGCCGAAGGCGCGGTGATCGCGGCCGACAACGTGACGGTCGAGTTCAACACCGTCTTCGAGCACCTGTCCGACGTTCTCGCCCAGATCCAGCCGGAGAAGCTCAACGCCACGCTCGGCGCGCTGTCCGAGGCGCTGCGCGGTCGCGGTGACGAACTCGGCGCCACCCTGGTGGAGGCGAACGACTACCTCGCGGAGATGAACCCGTCGCTGCCGCAGCTGCAGTACGACCTGACGGTCGGAGCGGACGTCGCGAACGTGTACGCCGACACCGCCCCCGATCTGATGGGCACCGTCGGCAACGCGACCGACGTCGGCAACATGATCGTGGACGAGCAGGAGCAACTCGACCTGCTGCTGATGAACGTCACCGGACTCGCGAGCACGGGCCGCGACGTGCTCGGCGAGAACGAGGCGCAGATCGTCTCGGCACTCGACCTGCTCAGCCACACGACCGGTCTCCTCGGTGAGTACTCACCGGAGTTGACCTGCTTCATCACCGGTCTCAACGATGCCCGAATCGCCTTCGAACCCATGGCCGGCACCGGCAAGTACCCGGCGCTGATGCTCAGCACGAGCTTCATGGGCGGGGCCACCCCCTACAACCACGAGGAGGACCTGCCGGTGGTCGGTGCGTCGGGCGGACCGAACTGCTGGGGTCTGCCGAACTTCGATCCGAACGTCGACGGCAACGCACCGTTCGTGGTGAGCAACACCGCGACCGTGCCGTTCCGGCCGTCCACGGAGGCCTGGGTGCGCTACCCGACCATCTTCGGCTACCTGTTCGACGGCTACCTTCCGGCGGGGCAGTGACCATGAGGAACACCACGCTCAAGTTCTCCGTCTTCGCGGTCGTCATGGTTCTCGTGTTCGCGGGACTCGCGATCGTGTTCAGCCAGGCACGGTTCAGCTCGACCGAGGACTACCGCGCCACGTTCACGGACGTCTCCGGGCTCGCCCCCGGAGACAAGGTCCGCATCGCCGGCGTCCAGGTCGGCTCCGTCACCGGGGTGGACATCGGCTCCGGCAACCACGCCGAGGTCGCGTTCGACGTCGACACCACCCAGACGTTGTTCACCAGCACCCGGGCGACGGTGCGCTACGAGAACCTCGTCGGCGACCGCTATCTCGAACTCCTCGAGGGACCGGGAGATCTGGGGATCCTCCAGCCGGGCGGCACCATCCCGATCGAGCAGACGGAACCGGCGCTCGACCTCGATCTGCTGCTCGGCGGGTTCAAGCCCCTGCTCAAGGGCCTCGACGCCCAGCAGGTCAACGACCTGTCCGGAGCACTGATGCAGGTGTTCCAGGGGCAGGGCGGCACACTCGTGTCGCTGCTGAACAGCACGGATTCGTTCACCAACTCGCTCGCCGACCGGGACCGGCTGATCGGCGACGTCATCAACAACCTCAACGACGTGCTCGGCACCATCGACGAGCACGACCAGCAGTTCACCGACACCATCGACCGGCTGTACACCCTCGTCGACGGGCTGGCCGCCGATCGCGACCCGATCGGCACGGCGATTCCGCGGATAGCCGACGGCACAGCCGATCTCGCGGCGCTGTTGCAGAACAACCGGCCGGATCTCCAGTCGACGATCGCGGAGACCAACCGGGTGATGACGCAACTCGACCTGGGGAAGGACGACATCAACACGACCCTCGAGCGACTGCCGTCGGACTACAAGAAGCTCATCCGTGTCGGCGCGTACGGAAACTTCTTCCAGTTCTTCCTGTGTGCCAACACCTTCAAGATTTCAGGGCCGGACGGAACCACCATCCGTTACACCTCGGCCGCTCAGACCACGGGAAGGTGCGCGAAGATCGAATGAGTGGAATCCGCGAACCCAACACCCTGCGCATCGGCGCGGTCGGGCTGGCCGTGTCCACGGCCATCGTGGTGGCCGGCCTGCAGTACGACCAACTCCAGTTCCTGTCCGGGGGCGTGACCTACTCGGCGCACTTCGCCGACGCCGGCGGACTCATGGCCGGCGACGACGTGATGCTCGCGGGTGTCAACGTCGGCTCGGTCACCGACATCGCGCTCGACGGGCAGGCCGTGCTGGTCACCTTCCGGGTGCGCGACGGAATCGGACTCGGCGAGGATACCGGCGTCGACATCAAGACGAACACCGTCCTGGGAGCCAAGTCCCTCACGGTGCGCCCGGCCGGCGACGGGCTCCTGCGCCCCGGATCGGTCATCGCGCTCGAACACACCAACTCCCCGTACTCGCTCACCGACGCGCTCGGTGACCTCACCACGAGCGTGTCCGAACTCGACACCGACCAGGTCAACGAATCCCTCGACGCGCTGTCCGAGGCGATGACGGACACCCCGCCGGAACTCCGCGGGGCACTGGAAGGAATGTCGCGACTGTCGAAGTCGATCAACGACCGCGACGAGTCGTTGTCGGACCTGCTCGAGCGGGCCGAGAGCGTCACCGGGATCCTCGCCGAACGCAGCGACCGGATCAACGAACTCGTCGTCGACGCCAACGCACTCTTCGGTGAACTCTCGGTACGTCGCGACGCGATCACCGCGCTCATCACGAACATCTCGACGGTCTCGCGCGAGCTGACCGGGCTGGTCCAGGACAACCAGGACCAGATGGGCCCCACCCTCGAGAAGCTCAACGCCGTCACCGCGAACCTGCAGGCGAACAAGGACAACATCGCCGGTGCCCTCGACGGTCTCGGCCCGTACATCAGCGCGCTCGGCGAATCCGTCGCCAGCGGACCGTTCTTCAACGCCTATGTGTCGAACATCCTGCCCGCGCCGTGGTGGAAGGCCGTCGTGGACAGCCAGGTGGCACCCGAACTGCTGCCGCAGGACCTGCAGGACATCATCCCCACGGACCCGCCGTCGATCAAGAAGGATGGCGAATGAACGCACACAACCCGGACACCGTGAAGTCCCGTCGCCCGAAGTGGCTGCTCCCGGCCCTGGCCGGCGCAGTCGTGGTGGCGCTCGTCGCTGTCGCGCTCGCGCTGGTCCCGGGATTCGGAAAACGCACCGTGCACGCGGAATTCGTGTCCACGACCGGACTGTACGAGGGAGACGACGTGCGTGTGCTCGGCGTCCCCGTCGGAAAGGTGACCTCCATCGAACCGGGTGACGACGTCGTACGGGTGACGATGAAGGTCGACCGTTCGGTGGACGTCCCCGCAGACGCGAACGCCGTGATCATCGCGCAGAGCCTCGTGTCGGGACGGTTCGTGCAGCTCACCCCCGTCCACTCGGGCGGAGACGAGATCGCCGACGGCGCCACCATTCCCGTGGAACGCACGGCGTCGCCGGTCGAATGGGACGAGATCAAGACCGAGCTGATGCGGCTGTCGGAGGCTCTGGGCCCGGAGGAGCTCGACCCGCAGGGGTCGCTCGGGCGGTTCATCGACACCGCCGCCGAGAACCTCGACGGCAACGGCGCGACGTTCCGGGAGACGCTGCGGGAACTGTCGAGCACGATGCGCATTCTCTCCGACGGCCGCGAGGATCTGTTCGGCACCATCCGGAACCTGCAGACCTTCGTGTCCACCCTGTCGCAGAGCAACGAACAGATCGTGCAGTTCGGGGGGCGTCTCGCATCCGTCTCGGATGTGCTCGCCGCCAGCTCCGAGCAACTCGGGGTGTCGCTCGCCGACCTCGACATCGCGGTCGGTGACGTGGAGCGGTTCGTGCGGGCCAATCGTGACGCTCTGACCGAATCGGTGGAGCGGCTCGCCGACGCCACCGAGGTGCTGGCCCGCAAGCGACCGGAGATCGAACGTGTCCTGCACTCCGGCCCGACCTCGCTCGCGAACTTCTACAACATCTACAAGCCGGCGCAGGGATCGTTGACCGGTGCTCTCGCGATCTCGAATGCGGCCAACCCGATCGAGTGGATGTGCGGTTCGGTTGCGGCGGCGGCGACCGCGACTTCCGAACGCAGCGCGGAGCTCTGCCGCGAACAACTCGGTCCGGTACTCGCCTCGTTCCAGGCGAACTACCTGCCGTTCCTGATGAACCCGCTCGCCGGTGTCCAGGCGTTCCCCGACCAGATCGTGTACTCCGAGCCGTGGCTCGAGGGGGCGGCAGCGGCGCGCGGGGGAGCGCCGGAGTCGACGGGCGGGGCCGCTGAGGTTCCGGTGTCGTCGTTCGACGGGCCGCTGTCGGGTATGCCGTCGATCAGTATTCCCGACGATCTGGGATCGCTGTTGCAGCCGGGAGGTGGACGATGAGGGTTCGACAGGGCGCACTGCGCGGTGTCGTCGCGGCGATGACCGCGGTGGTGGCGCTGACCGTGTCCGGATGCGAGTGGGGTGGACTCAACTCGGTTCCGATGCCCGGTACCGCCGGGCGCGGGGACGGCGCCTACGAGGTGCAGGTCCGGATGCCGAATGTGACGACGTTGACGCAGAATTCGCCCGTCCGGGTCGATGACGTGACGGTCGGTTCGATCTCGCGGATCGAGGTCGAGGACTGGCATGCGCTGGTGACGGTGTCGCTCGAACCGGATGTCGAGCTGCCCGCCAACGCAACGGCCCGTATCGGACAGACCAGCCTGCTCGGATCGCAGCATCTCGAGTTGGCTCCGCCGTTCGACGAACCGGCCCGGGGAAGACTCGAGCCCGGCGACATCATCCCGCTCGACCGTGCCGGTGCCTATCCCACGACGGAGCAGACACTGTCGTCGCTGTCCGTGGTACTCAACGGCGGCGGTCTCGCCCAGATCAACGACATCACCACCGAACTGAATGCGGCGCTGGTGGGTCGTGAGGGCTCGATCCGCGACCTCCTGCCCCGGATCGACGAACTCGTCTCGACCCTCGATACACAGCGCGGCGACATCGTCTCGGCGATGGAAGGGATGGATCGGCTGGCAGCCACCGTCAACGGTCAGAACGACACGCTGGTCCGGGCACTGGAGGATCTGCCGGCCGCACTCGACGTCTTGTCGGAACAGCGCACGGACCTGACCGCGGCGATGACGGCCCTGGGCGAGATGAGTTCGGTGGCGAGCCGACTCGTCGAGAGCAGCAACGACGACCTGAAGGCCAACCTGCAGGGGCTCGCACCCACACTGCGTGCGCTCGCGGACTCCGGCAACTCGTTGACCGAGGTGCTGGGAGTGTTGTTGACCTACCCGTTCCCGCAGGCCGGCATCGATCAGATCATCCGCGGCGACTACGCGAATCTGGCCATGACGATCGACCTGACGCTGGACCGGCTCGACCTGAACTTCCTGACCGGGACGCCGCTCGCGGGCCGGCTCGCCGGTCCGGAAGGCATTCTCGGTCGGGACGCCGGACTGGCCGCGCAGGCGGTCGACCCGTTCCGGGCGCCGCTGGCCCCGCCGGCGGCCCCGGCGGATACCGGAACGGAGGGAACGTTGTCGATTCCCGGAATCGGTGAGATCACCATTCCGTCGTTGCCGTGGGAGGTGCCGGGGCCATGATGCTCACGCGGTTCGTCCGCATCCAGCTGATCATCTTCGCGATCCTCACCGTGATCGGTCTGGTCGTCATGTCGGTCCAGTACGTCCGGCTTCCTCAACTGCTCGGGGTCGGTCGGTACACGGTCACGGTGCAGCTGCCGTCGACGGGCGGCCTGTACCAGAACGCGAACGTCTCCTACCGCGGAACCATCGTCGGCATCGTCGATTCGGTGAAGCTGTCGCCGACCGGTGTCGATGCGGTGCTGTCCATCGATTCGGACAGCAGGATTCCCTCGGACGTCGACGTCGCGGTGCGCAGTGTGTCGGCGGTCGGTGAACAGTACGTCGACTTCGTTCCCCACGAAAACGGCTCGGGTGGCGAGTATCTGGGTGACGGTGATGTGGTTCCGGTCGACCGGTCGAGCGTTCCCCAGGAGGTCGGTGCCCTGCTGGACCAGGCCGACACGCTGCTGGCCAGCATCTCCGACACCCGGCTGCAGACCGTCGTCGACGAGGCGTTCGACGCGTTCAACGGGTCCGGTCCGGAGCTGCAACTGCTCATCGACTCGACCCGGTTGTTCGTGCAGGAGGCGTCATCGAACAGCGCGGAAACACGGCGTCTGCTCGACGATCTCGGGCCGCTCCTCGACACCCAGCAGGTCACCAGCGACCAGATCCGGTCGTGGACGCGGGATATGCTCACGTTCACCGATCAGCTCCGCGAGAGTGATCCCGATCTGAGGGCGTTGATGGCGAAGGGGCCGTCGGCCGCCGCGGAAGCCGAATCCCTGTTCCAGGACTTCCGGCCCACACTGCCGCTGCTGCTGTCGAATCTGGTCAGCGTCGGCGAGGTCGGTGTCACCTACAACGCGGGTCTCGAGCAGATCCTGGTGCTGTACCCGCCGATGACGACCGCACTGATCACCGCGGCCGGCGGCGGCCCCGCCGAGGACGGCGCGGTGGTGGACTTCCACCTGCAGCTGCACGACCCGCCGCCGTGCCTCGCCGGGTTCGTACCCCCGGAACAGTGGCGCAGCCCCGCCGACACCTCCATGGTCGACACACCGGCGGACGTGTACTGCATGTTGCCGCAATCGGATCCGAACGCCGTCCGTGGCGCACGGAACGTGCCGTGCATGGAGTATCCGGGGCGCCGCGCGCCGACCCCCGAACTGTGCGCCACCGGGTACACCCCCACCTATTCCGACAATCCGTGGCGGGGCGCGCCCACGCCGGTCGAATCGGAGAACGACCGGCCGACACCCGCCTCGTACAGCGGGACGGAGGATGACGCGGCACCGGCCGGTGTGACAGCGTTGCAAGTGGATCCGGGGACGGGCACCTACATCGGCCCCGGAGGGACCGTGTACCGGAACGTCGATCTCGGCGACGGGAGCTTGGAGACCTACATGAAAGCGCAGCAGGGCTGATGGCGGGCGAAGACGAGACGACGACGGACACCGCGGTGCAGTCGGTCCGGATCGGTGAGGACGGCGTGTCGACCGACGGTGGCACCGCCGCGGCCACACCGGGCGGTGGGGATCGGTCGGGCGCAGAGTCCTCCGCGCCGTCCGGAGCTCAGGCCCCGGGGTGGGCGAAGATCGTGACCGTCGTCGCGTCGGTACTCATCGTCGCATTGGTCGCGTCCGGGGTGTGGTTGCTGCTCGAGGCACGGTCGGCGCACGACCGTGACGAACGTCGGGCGCAGTTCGTTCAGGCGGCCCGGCAGACCGTGCTGAACGTGACGACCATCGCGGCGGAGACGGCGCACGACGACGTGCAGCGGATCCTCGACGGCGCCACCGGCGACTTCCGGGCCGAGTTCGAGGGCCGCGAGGGCCCGTTCGCCGAGGTGGTGCAGCAGATCGATGTCAACTCGACGGGTGAGGTGGTCGAGGCCGGCGTGCAGACCGAGGACGGACCGTGCATCGCGTCGCTGGTGGCGGCCCGGGCCGTGGTCAGCAACGCCTCCGCTCCGGAGCCGTCACCGAGGGACTTCCGTCTGCGGGTGACGATCTGCGACGAGAACGGACAACTACTGGCGTCGAAGGTGGAGTTCGTGCCGTGAGCGCCGACGGGAACGACAGGGCCGAAGGGAACGACAGGGCCGACGGGAACGACAGGAGAGAGGCGGTGAGTGAGGTGACGGTGAGTGCGGTGGACGCCCCCGGCGAGACGGCAGAATCGTCGACAACGACGGAAAGTGCCTCGACGCAGGGGAACTCACGGTCCTTGCTGCCGAGGGTGGCCGTCGTGCTGACGGTGGTCGTGGCGGTGCTGGCGGTGGTCGTCGGGTGGCTCGCGTACGGTCGGATCCACGATTCGGCGGTCGAACGGGCACGGGTCGAAGCACGTGCGGCGGCCGAGGCGGAGGTGGTCGCGATGCTCGAGTACGACTTCGCGACGGTCGACGAACAGGCCGAGGCCGCGGTGGGGGGACTCACCCCCGACTTCGCCACGGAATACATGAACCTGATGACCAACGTCGTCGCGCCGGGTGCGAAGGAGAAATCGATCACCGTGCAGGTGAGCGTGCAGGGCTCGTCGGTCGTCTCCGCCGACGCCGACAACGCCGTGATGCTGCTGTACCTCAACCAGATCACCACGAGTTCGGACAGGCCCGAGGCGGCCAGCAGTGGCAGTCGCGTACGTGTCGAAATGCAGAAGGACGGCGACCGCTGGCTCGTGGACCGGCTGACCCCGGTCTGATCGACGACCGATCGGCGGTGCCCCCCACCGGGACAGGTGGGGGGCACCGGCTCGTTCATCGCGGGCCGTGGTTCTCCCCGGGCGTGATGAGAGCGGGGCCGGCTGCGCCGCTGTGCGAGAGCGCATCGAGGAACGACCGGGCCCAGCGGTCGACGTCGTGCGTGAGCACCTGGCGCCGTAGCGCGCGCATACGTTTGCGGCCGTCCTCCCGCGGCACCGTCAGTGCGGCCTCCATCGCGTCCTTGACGTTCTCGAGGTCGTGCGGGTTGCACAGGAACGCATGACGGAGTTCTGCTGCGGCACCGGTGAACTCACTGAGAACGAGGGCGCCGCCGAGGTCGCTGCGGCAGGCGACGTACTCCTTCGCGACGAGGTTCATCCCGTCGCGCAGCGGAGTGACGAGCATGACATCGGCCGCCGCGAAGAAGGCGATGAGTTCGTCGCGGGGAACCGGGCGGTGGATGTAGTGCACCACCGGACGGCCGACCTCCGCGTACTCACCGTTGATGCGACTGACCATCATCTCGATCTCGCCGCGCATCTGCACGTACGAGTCGACCCGCTCACGACTCGGTGTGGCGAGCTGCACCATGACCGTGTCGGCGGGATCGACGCGACCTTCGGCCAGCAGTTCGTGCAGGGCGTCGAGCCGCACGTCGATGCCCTTGGTGTAGTCGAGCCGGTCGACCCCGAGCAGGACGTGCTTCGGGTTGCCGAGTTCCTTCCGGATCGTCTTGGCCCGGGCCCGCACCGTCCTGCTGCGGGCCTGCTCGTCGAGTTCCCCCGAGGCGATGGAGATGGGAAACGCGCCGACCCGGACGGTCCGGAAGCCGACCTGCACGACACCGAGTTTCGAGCGGACCCCGACGGTGCCGCGGGACGTCTGGTGCCCGGCGAGTCGCCGCGCGAGGTACAGGAAGTTCTGCGCGCCGCCGGGCAGGTGGAATCCGATGAGGTCGGCGCCGAGGAGGCCCTCGACGATCTCGGTCCGCCACGGCATCTGCATGAACAGTTCGACGGGCGGGAACGGGATGTGCAGGAAGAACCCGATGGTGAGATCAGGTCGGAGCATCCGCAGCATCTTCGGGACCAGCTGCAGTTGGTAGTCCTGTACCCACACCGTGGCGCCTTCCGCGGCGGCATGCGCGGCGGCCTCCGCGAACCTGCGATTGACCTCGACGTACGCGTTCCACCATTCGCGGCGGTACTCGGGACGGACGATCACGTCGTGGTAGAGGGGCCACAGCGTGGCGTTGGAGAAGCCTTCGTAGTAGTCGGCGATCTCCTGTGCGCTGAGCGGCACCGAATGCAGTACGAGATCGTCCTCGACGATCGGATCGAGTTCGGCGTCGGCGACCCCCGCCCAACCGACCCAGGCACCGCGATTCGCGCGCAGGATCGGTTCGAGTGCGGTGACGAGACCACCCGGGCTGCGCTTCCAACGGGTGCTGCCGTCGGGCAGGCGTTCGAGGTCGACCGGCAGGCGGTTGGCCACGACCACGAAATCCGCTGTGGTGTGGACGGCGGATCCGTCGTCCGGTACCGCCTGGCCCGTCGTCACATCGTTTCCTCTCGGGTCGTCGATCGTCGCGTGCGGAGTCAGTGCTTGTCGCCGGGGGCGATACCGAGCATCGACAGCAGCATGCGGCACTCGTCCGCGTCCTCGGCGTAGGCGGCGACGACGCGTTGCGCCTGTCGTGCGGTTTCGTCGGCGACGGGTTCGAGATCCTCGTCGGCGATGTCTTTCGCGGTGTCCGCGGCCATGATGCAGTCCTCCTGGGGTATCTGCCCTGGTTCTGGCAGGGAAGTTACCCAGACTCTAGGAGAATGGGACTCCGGCCCGCCACTTCCGGCCCGCTTTATCGATCAGGGCGCGCTCGCGTGGGCGTGCGCGGCGGTCACGGTACGGTGTTCGGCGGGGCGCGGCCCGCGTGTTGTTCGCGGTCGCGGTAGTCGTCGTAGTCGCCGAGGAAGGTTGTCATGCCCATCGCCACGATCAACGGGATTCCGCTGAACTACCAGGTCAAGGGATCCGGCGACCTCGTCGTTCTCGTCATGGGGACCGGGAGCCCGGGGCGGGTGTGGGATCTGCACCAGGTTCCGGCGCTCGTACAGGCCGGGTATCGGGTGGCGACGTTCGACAATCGGGGGATCGCGCCGTCGGGGGAGAGCCTCGACGGGATGACCATCGACGATCTGGTGAACGACACCGCCGGACTGATCGAACTGCTCGGTGGCCCGGCGCACGTGGTGGGGACGTCGATGGGTGCGCGCGTCGCGCAGGAACTGTCGCTCGCCCGCCCCGATCTCGTGCGCAAGGCGGTGTTCCTGGCAGGCCACGCCCGCATGGACCGGTTCCAGACGACCCTGACCGAAGGCGAACGACAGTTGTACGACAACGGGGTCGAACTGCCCGCGGCGTACCAGGCGGCGGTGACCGCCGTGATGAACCTGTCGCCGGCCTCGCTGCGCGACCCGAACACCGCGCGGGACTGGCTCGACGTCTTCGAGTTCAGCGGGGGTCGGATCTCGGCCGGTGTGCGGGCGCAACTCGGTATGGACCGTGAGTTCGATCGTCGCGCCGCCTACCGATCGGTGTCGGTTCCGTGCCTGTCGGTCGGGTTCGCCGACGACCGCATGATCCCGGCGTATCTGTCTCGGGAGGTCGCCGATGCGATCCCGAACGCGCGTTACGAGGAGATTCCCGACGCCGGACACTACGGCTACCTGGAGCGTCCGGAGGCCGTGAACAAGGTGGTCCTGGACTTCCTGACCGCCTGAGGCGGCGGCTGTTCGGAACAGGACGGGTCCGCGGGCGCGGCCGGGTGGAAGCACCGGCCGCGCCCGCACCTTTTCCCGTGCGGGACTTGCGGATCGGGACGGCGGTGTCCGGTTCGTCCGAGGTGGCGGGGTGCGGCGACGGAACGGCTCGCCGGGACGTCCCCGCAGACGCCTTTCCATTGGTACCCTCCGTGGAAGCAAGGTTAGCCTGAGCTACTTTTCTGCCCGACCCGAACGACCGTGGGCGCGCGCCCCCGAGCACGGAAGTTGAGTGATGACCGACCGATCCAGCATGTTTGCCGTTCATTCGGGGGTGACGGACGACCGGGAGGTCGACGTCCACGACATCGTGGGGATCGGCTTCGGGCCGGCGAACCTCGCACTGTCCATCGCGATCGAAGAGCACAACGCCGCAGCGGGCACCGCGCTGCGCGCCTGCTTCTTCGAGCGTCAACCCGAGTTCGCCTGGCACCCGGGAATGCTGCTCGACGGCTCGACGATGCAGATCGCGTTCCCGAAGGACCTCGTGACCTTCCGCAACCCCGCGAGCAGTTACAGCTTCTTCTCCTACCTGCACGCGCAGGACCGCCTCGTCGACTTCGTCAACCACCAGACGTTCTTTCCGACCCGCCTCGAGTTCCAGGACTACCTCGCCTGGGCCGCGCGCAGAGTGAGCGCCGACGTGCGGTACGACACGACCGTCCGGTCCGTCGAAGCGCTGCGCGACGACGACGGCACCGCGCGACGGTTCGTCGTCCGCACCGAGGACGGCACCGAAGTGCACGCCCGCAACGTGGTGCTCGGAGTCGGACTGAAGGCCCGGATCCCCGAGTGGGCGACCGAATCGGCCCGTTGCTTCCACAACCACCGGTTCCTGTTCCACCTCGAGGAGATGCCGGCACTCACCCACCAGCGATTCGTCGTCGTCGGTGCCGGCCAGAGCGCCGCCGAGGTCGTGCAGTACCTGCACGGCCACTATCCGCAGGCCGAGGTCCACAACGTCTTCAACCGGTTCGGGTACAGCCCCGCCGACGACAGTCCGTACGCGAACCGCATCTTCGACCCGGAAACCGTCGGTGAACTGTACGACGCGCCGGCCGGCGAGCGCGAACGACTGTTCGACCTGCACAGAAGCACCAACTATTCGGTCGTGGACCCCGCGCTCATCGAGACCCTCTACGCCACCGAATACCGGGAACGCGTCGCCGGGCGTCGCCGGTTGTTCATGCGGCGGGCATCCGCGGTGACCTCCGTCGTCGAGGACACCGCAGGGATCGCAGTGCAGGTCCGTAACGCTCTCGACGGCCGGATCGACACACTGAAGTGCGACGCCGTCGTCCTGGCGACAGGTTTCGCACCGGCGCCGCTCGGCCCACTGCTGGGTGACCTCGCGCCGTCCGCTCCGGTGCCGCCGGTCGCGCGGGACTACCGCCTGGCCACACCGGACGATGTGACAGCTGGGATCTACCTGCAGGGAGGAACCGAGAAGACCCACGGACTGACGTCGTCGCTGCTGTCGAACGCGGCCGTGCGTGCAGGCGAAATCCTCACGTCCGTACTCGAGCGACAGCTGTTCGATCCGCCGGTGCGGCAGGTCGACGTCGGTGAACTTGGTAGAGTACCGGACCAGCACACCTACGCAACAAGTGAGGCGAGATGAGCACGAATCCATTCGACGACGAAGACGGCCGCTTCTACGTTCTGATGAACGACGAAGAGCAGTACTCGCTGTGGCCGACCTTCGCCGAGGTCCCGCAGGGGTGGCGGGTCGTGTTCGGTGAGGAGTCGCGCGCTGCGTGCGTCGAGTACGTCGAACAGAACTGGACCGACATGCGTCCCAAGAGCCTGCGCGACGCAATGGAGGCAGACCAGAAGGCGCGCCAGGGCTGAACCCGACCCGGGCAGTCATCGTCGACGAGAGCCACGCCGCCACCATGGGCGCCGCGTGGCTCTCGTCGTCTCGTCGAACAACTCCGCGCGCAGGGTTTCCGCCGGCAGGGGGCCGGTGGGGAGGGGGCCGGTTTCGGGGGACCGTGACACCGTGACCGTCGGGATCGGCCCCGTGACGATCGGAACCGGCGCCGTCACGACGGGCAGCGAACCCGTCACCGTCGGCAACGGGCCGGTCGGCGTGGGGATGGGTCCGGTCGCGGCCTCCAATCTGGTGCGCCGGGACCCGATCCGGCGCATCTGCGGGCGCAACACCGTCCCCGACTTCAACAGCGTGCGGGGGTTGCGGGTGGTTCGTGCCAGCCATTCGCCGAGGGTCACGCCTGCGGCCAGGGCGCACCCGATACCGAACGCCGCGAACAACGCGGTCAGCCCCACGACGATCTCGTTCCGCAGCATCGCGTACAACCCCCGATACAGGGCGAGGCCGGGAAGCAACGGCGTGATACCGGCCACCGCGACGACCAGAGGTGGCGTCAGTGCGCGGCGGGCTGCGAGGCCACCGGCGAACCCGATCACCGTCGCGGCCGTCGCGGATGCGACGACCGGACCGAGCACCGCCCCCAGCGACAACTGATAGACCAGCGACCCGGCCGCGCCCGCGAACGCGGCGACCGCCAGCGCTCGGCGCTCGGCGTAACAGGCCAGGGCATAGAACATCGCCGCGAACGCCCCCGACAGGATCTTCGTCGGGAGCTGGGTCAGATCGGGCAGCGGCGCATAGCTGATCACCGGCAGTTCCGCCTCGAACACCTCCGCGATACGCAGGGTCGTGGCGACACCGGCGATGATGCCGCCCGTCATCATCAGCAGTTCGAAGAACCGCGCGGACGCGGTGATCGGTGCCCCCGTGATCGCATCCTGCACCGAACCGACCAGGGACAACCCGGACAACAGCACGGTGACGCCGGCGGCGATGATCAGGCCCGGCGACACGTCCACACCCAGTGTGTCGCGGAGAGAGTAGATCGTGATGGCCGGTGCCGTCGCGATGATGCCGCCGACGACGTGTTGGAAGAAGAACGGAAGCCCCACACCGTTGAGGAACCGGTTGACGCGGTCGATCACGAACGTCGACGCGAACGCCACGAGCGCCACCAGGAACCCGCCGCCGAGCAGAACGGAGATCGCCGCCGCCATCCCCGACCACGCGACGGTCGCCACCCAACGGTTGTACGGGTGGGCAGCGTTCGTGAGGGCGAGGAGTTCCTCGTGGGCCTGCGCCGGTGAGATCGCGTCCCGGCGGATCCGGCGGGTGAGGCGGTCGACGGCTGCGAGGCGCGTGAAATCCATCGACCGGTACTGCACGACCCGCATCGTGCTCGCCGGCGGCATCGTCGGTCCCCGATATGCGGACAGCACGATCGAGTTGTAGGTGACGTCCACATCGCATTGCGCCAGACCGTAGGTGGCGGCGACGAACCTCACCTGCTCGGAGGTGTCGATCGCTCCGGTGCCGGCCGCGAGCAGAACTTCACCGACCCGCACCGCGACGTCCAGGGCCTCGGCGACGACCGCGTCGTCCGTCAGATCGATCGGCTGCAGCGGCGTCGGCGCCGACGTGACGGCGTCGATGGTGGCGCGTCGGCGCCCGAAGACCAGGCCGGAGGCCGCTCTGAGGAAGCTCACCGATGCCCGGCCTCGGTGTCGATCCTCGATCCGGCCGCGAACAGCATGCCCATCACCGTAGCCAAACCGGGTGGGTGCACGCACGGTGGTTGCGCCCTATATGATGGGCGGCGCTCCATTGCCTCCTTAGCTCAGTGGTAGAGCACTCGCCTTGTAAGCGAGCGGTCGTCAGTTCAATCCTGACAGGGGGCTCCACCAGTGCTGACCGCGCGGTGTCGACCGCGCGGTGTCGGCACATTCCGCGCCGGGATCAGGCGGCGGACGTCTCGAGGTCGTTGTCGTCGACGAACACGAGGCGTCCGTTGTCGAGGGCGACCGCCCAGCGTTTCACGGGAGCCCAATCGCGGCCCAACTGGTCTCCGACGGCCTCCTGGTGCGGTCCGTAGTCCGCGACGATCTTCCCCGGCTCTGCGTCGTCACCGACGACTCCGGCGCGCACGACCACTGCGGTGCCCACGGACAGGTGCGGTGACGGATGAGATGCAGAACCGGCCATGAATCGGATCATGCCATGTGCGGCACGGGGTTTCCCGTCGAAAGTGTGCAGTTCGACGTCGCGGAATCGCAGTACGGACATTTCGGGAACGTAGTCTGGGCGGCGTGAACGACACACCGGAACATCCCGTGGTCGTCGTCGGCTCTCTCAACCTCGACCTCACCGCGCAGGTGCAGCGGGCACCGGAGAACGGTGAGACCGTACTCGGGCGGAGCCTGTCGACGTATCCGGGCGGGAAGGGCGCCAACCAGGCGATCGGTGCGGCCCGCAACGCGCCGACCGCGATCGTCGGTGCGGTCGGTTCCGACGAGGCGGGCGCCGTTCTGCGTGATGCGCAGCGCGCCGCCGGCGTCGACGTCCGGTACCTGGCGGAACTCGATGCCCCGACGGGTCGCGCGATCGTCCTGGTCACGGACGACGGGGACAACCGGATCGTCGTGATCAGCGGGGCGAACGCACTGCTCGACGTCGAATACGTCGAGCGGGCTCTCGACGTTCTCGACCCCGCCGTCGTGCTCACCCAACTCGAATCGCCGCCGGAGGTGACGCGGGCGGTCGCGGGGTGGGAGGCGGCCCGGCACCGCAGGTTCGTGCTCAATGCGAGTCCGGTCGCGCCGCTCGACCCGAGCGTCCTGCGGGTCGCCGATCCGCTGATCGTCAACGAACCCGAGGCTGCCTTCTACGTCGGGGCGACGGTCGGCGACGGCACCGTCGATGATGTTGCCGCAGCTCTCCTCGGGCAGGTCACGTCGGTGGTGATCACGAGGGGCAGCGCCGACGTGGTGGTCGCGACACGCGACGGTATCCGGCACGTGCCGGTACCCTCTGTCGCCGTGGTCGACACCACCGGGGCGGGCGACCATTTCGCCGGGACGGTCGCGGCGTTGCTCGCGACCGGTGCCGGCCTCGCCGACGCGGCGGTGTGCGCCGCGGAAGACGCGGCGCGACTCGTCGCGACCGCGCGAGCGGACCGGACGGGCGGCCCCGGGAAGAACCCCTAGGGGCCGGGTGGGAGCAGTTCGCCCTTGCTGCCGCGCAGCCACCGCCCGGGGAGTCGCCCGGCGAGGTCGCCGAGCGGACCGACCGCCCCGCGCAGCAGTTCCGCGGTCTCCTGCAACACGTCGATGCTGACGGTCATGCGGGCGATGTCGGGGGTCAGGTCGGCGAGTGTCTCCGAGAGCTGCACGATCTGATCGAGCGGGCCGCCTTCGGCGAGGAGACGTTCGAGCGCACCCTGCTCGGAGAGCAGGACGTCGAGCACACCCCCTTCCGCGAGCGCGCGTTCGATGACTCCGCCGGGGCGGAGCGCGTTGTCGACTATGCCGCCGGGGGCGGTGATCCGCTCGACGGCACCGTCCTGCGCGAGCAACCGTTCGAGGGGGCCGTCCGGCGCGGTGATCCGGTCCAGGAGGCCACCTTCCGACAGCAGCCGGTCGAGAGCGCCGTCGTCGGCGAGGACCCGGTCGAGCGGACCGTCCGGTGCCGTGATGCGGTCGAGAGCCCCGCCCGGTTCGAGGAGACGTTCGAGCAGCCCACCGGGTTCGGTGAGCCGGTCGACGGGACCGCCCTCGGCGAGCAACCGGTCGAGCGGCCCGCCGGGACGCAGGGCCTGCCCGAGCCCGCGATCCTCCGCCGTCAGGCGGGACACCTGCTGCAACAATCCGAGCGAGGTACGGGTGTCGGGCAGGCCGACGGCGCCGAGCGTCGAATAGGTGGCCGGCGCGACGGCCACTCGGACGGTTCCGATGACGGCCTCGGCGACGCCGAGAGCGGTGTCGGCGGCGGCCAGGCCGACCCGGAGCGGCATGGCGATCACGGACCCCAGATTCATCCGTTCACTGTAACCGTAGACACACAGACATCAGTGCAGCAGCTTCAGGCCGATCACGCAGGCGACGATCCCCGCGATGAGCAACGCCTTGACCAGGGACGCGGGTTCGGTGCCGGTGACCATGGCGAACGCGACGGTCAGCGCCGCACCGATACCCACCCACACCGCGTACGACGTGCCGATGGGCAGGGTCCGCATCGCATAGGCGAGACCGGCCATGCTCGCGATGAGCGCGACGACGAACACGATGCTGGGGCCGAGTCGGGTGAACCCGGACGAGCGCCCGAGGGCGGTGGCCCACACGGCTTCGAGGATTCCGGACAGGACCAGGACGATCCATGCCACGACGATCACGCTCCTGCACCGTCTTGTCGCTGTCCGGGTACGGTGCGCTCGTCCGGGTGACCGCGTCGGGGTCGCCGTGAGCCGACGATAGCCAGGTCGGTGTCGGGTGGCAAACCGTCTGATCTGCGGATGGTCGGCGCTCGCACCGACCGGGCCTCGGGGGTGGGCGAGTGGTACGCCCGATCTGATCGATCGAGCCGACGGTACGTTCGCTCAGGTCCGCCGGAGGCGGACGCTCCCAGGGAGTTCACAGGAATCGGCCAGCGCGTCACCAGCCTCGGCGAGCAGAATCGGGTCCGTGACCGACGACAACGCCGAAGCGCGCATCCTGGTGGTCGACGACGAACCCACGATCGTCGAGTTGTTGTCGGTGAGCCTGAAATTCCAGGGGTTCGCCGTCGAGACCGCGTCGAGTGGCGCCGAAGGTCTCGACCGCGCCCGCGGTTTCCGGCCCGACGCGGTGATTCTCGACGTGATGATGCCCGGCATGGACGGGTTCGGGATGCTGCGACGCCTGCGCGCCGACGGTTGCGACGCACCCGTGCTGTTCCTCACCGCGAAGGATGCGGTGGAGGACAAGGTGTCGGGGCTGACACTCGGCGCCGACGACTACGTCACCAAACCCTTCAGCCTCGAAGAGGTCATCGCGCGACTGCGGACCATCCTGCGGCGCGCCGGCAAGGTCTCCGAGCAGGAACGATCGTCGCGGATCACGTTCGCCGACATCGAACTCGACGACGACACGCACGAGGTGTTCAGGGCGGGTCGGCCGGTGTCGTTGTCACCCACCGAATTCACTCTGCTGCGGTACTTCATGGTCAACGCGGGAACGGTGTTGAGCAAACCCCGCATCCTCGATCACGTGTGGAACTACGACTTCGGCGGTGAGGTCGGGGTGGTCGAGTCCTACGTGTCGTATCTCCGCCGGAAGATCGACACGGGCGACACGCCGCTCATCCACACTCTGCGCGGGGTCGGCTACGTGATGCGTGAGCCGAGGGCGTGAGGGCCGGCGATGGCACGGTTGCGTGCGCTCCCGTTGCGTCTGACGTTGGTGGCCACCCTGGTCCTGTTCGCGGGGGTGGGTTTGCTCGTGTCCGGGCTCGCGGTCACGTCGGCGCTCGAGTCGTCCCTGCAGGGCAGGGTCGATCGCGACCTGCACGATGCGTCCCGGACCTGGGCGAAACCGCTGGGGATCCGTCCGCCGCCGAGCGTCGACCACGTGCGCCCTCCGAGTCCCTACTTCGTTCAGGTGACCGGTCCGGACGGTGACGTGCTCCTGCAGATCAACGACCACAGCAGCCGACCGGACCTCGCCGACGTGGCCCCGGGGGAGCCGACGACGGTCGGGTCCACGGGCGACGGCGACACCGACACCGACTGGCGAGTGCTGACGACCGAGGACTCGTTCGGTGGCACCACCACCGTTGCGATGACCCTGCGGGAGAACGAGGAGACCGTCTCGAGGCTGGTGGCACTGGAGGCGGGGATCGGCGGGATCGTGCTGGTCGTGCTCGCGATCGCGGCGTACTTCGTGGTTCGCCGCAGTCTCCGCCCGCTCGGGCAGGTGGAGCGCACCGCCGTCGCGATCGCCGGGGGTGATCTCCACGAACGGGTTCCCGAATCGAGCCCGCACACCGAGGTCGGGCGGCTCGCGGTCGCGCTGAACACGATGCTCGAACAGATCCAGACGGCGTTCGCGACCACCGCCGCCTCCGAGGAGTCGGCGAGGCGTTCCGAGGAGTCGGCGAGGCGTTCGGAGGAGTCGGCAAAGCGTTCGGAGGAGAAGATGCGCCGTTTCGTCGCCGATGCGAGCCACGAACTGCGCACTCCGCTCACCACGATCCGCGGTTTCGCAGAGTTGTACCGGCAGGGCGCCAGCGACGACACGGACCTGCTCATGGACCGGATCTTCCACGAGTCTCGGCGGATGGGGGTGCTCGTGGAGGATCTGCTCATGCTGGCGCGCCTCGACGCGCAGCGGCCGCTCGAGAACAAGCCCGTCGACCTGCTCGCCATCGCCGCGGACGCGGTGCACGGGGCGCGGGTCGTCGCGCCCGACCGGACCATCCGGCTCGAGGTCGTCGACGGCCCGGGCACCCCCGAGGTCATGGGTGACGATGTGCGACTGCGTCAGGTCCTCGGAAATCTGGTCACCAATGCGCTGACACACACACCTCCGGAGGCGTCGGTGACGGTCCGGGTGGGTACCGACGGTGACGACGCGGTGCTCGAGGTCGCCGATACGGGACCGGGCCTGTCCGGAGGCGACCGGGAGCGGGTGTTCGAGCGGTTCTATCGCACCGATTCGTCCCGGACGCGCTCGGTGGCGGGCAGCGGCAGTGGGCTCGGACTGTCGATCGTGGCGGCGCTCGTGGCGGCACACGGCGGTTCGGTGGTGGTGGACGGAGCGCCGGGGGTGGGGGCGACCTTCCGGGTCCGTCTCCCTCGGGTCCGGCGGGAATGACGGGTTCGTCTGTCCTCTACTATCGTCGGGCACGGCAAGATACTGATACGTCCGGTTACAGCAACTGGCGTGATGTAGGGAGAACGACCACCGATGGGTATCACCGACTTCGTGTCACAGTCCGCCCGCAACGCCTGGGCGTTGTTCGTGGCCGACGGCGTCGCCGCACCGCACCGCACCCCGTCCACGGTGGTCGGCGACGGGCCACACCGCGTGCTGCGAAGGTACGGTGCCGACGACGCCGGGGCGCCGGTGCTGCTCGTGACGCCGCTCGCCGCGTCCCCGAAATGCTTCGACCTGATGCCCGACCAGAGTCTCGTGCAGTACCTCGTCGGTCTGGGGCGCAGTGTCTTCGTGATCGAGTACGGCGCGATGAACGGCGACGACCGCGATCTCGGACTCGAATTCTGGCTCGACGACGTGCTTCCCGAGGCCATCCTCCGCGCGTCGGAACTGTGCGGAAACCGCGACGTCGACGTCGTCGCGTGGTCGATCGCCGGAACCATGTCGATGCTCACCATCGCCGCGCACCCGGACCTGCCGGTGCGCTCTCTCGCCACCTTCGGTACACCCATCGATTACCGGAAGATCCCGATCATGGCGATCCCCAGGTTCGTGGGGCAGAGAGTCGTCGACCCCGTGCTCGGTCTCGCGTCGACGCTGTTCGGAGGGATCCCGGCGCCGCTGGTGCGGATCGGGTACCGGGCGACGGCGTTCGAGCGTGAACTGAAGCGCCCGTGGTTCGTCGCCGGCAACATCGCCGACCGGGACAAGCTCGCGCGCATGGAACTCGTCGACCGTTTCCAGGACGACATGTACGGATACCCGGGTCGCGCGTTCCGTCAACTCGCGATACACGTGACCGTCGCCAACGAACTGTGGTCGGGTGTACTGCGGCTCGGTGATCGTGCCATCGACCTCTCGTCGGTGACCGTGCCCGTCCTGTCGATCGGTGGCTCCGAGGACGTGCTGGCCCCGATTCCGTCCGTCGAACCCGTCGGGCAGGTGCTGACCGGCTCGCCGGAGGTGCGTTTCGTGGCGGTGCCCGGTAGTCACCTCGGTCTGCTCACCGGTCCGGCGGCACGCACCACGTCGTGGGTCGAACTCGCCGCGTTCCTCCGCGAGGGCCCCGGAGAGCACGAACCTGCCGCGGCCCCCGGACCGGCTCAGTCCGGCACGTTGTCGCCGTAGCCGAGTTCGCGCAGCGCCGCGCGGATGCGGTCGCGGGCACGGTCGAGTGACTCCTCGGACGGGTTCTTCTCGGCCGTGGCGAAGTCGAAGTCCTCGAGTGAGTACGCGGGGAACACGTGCAGGTGCAGGTGGGGTACCTCGAGTCCGGCGATCATCAGACCCGCGCGCGGCGCGTCGTAGGCGCGGGTGACGGCGCGGCCCAGGATCCGGGCAACACCGTTGGTCTTCGTCCACAGGTCGTCGTCGATGTTCTGCCAGTGATCCACCTCGTCGCGCGGCACCACGAGCACGTGCCCTTCAGTGAAGGGGTTGATCGTCAGGAAGGCGACGACGTCGTCGTCCTGCCATACGAACCGGCCGGGGAACTCGCCCGAGATGATCTTGCTGAACACGGAAGCCATACCGGCACAATAGGCCGCTCACCGCCACTCGGCGACATCGCCGACGACGGTCGATGCCGTCGCCACCTCGAACCTGTGGTCGATCGCCCGACGTGCCGGTGCGGCATCGGTCGTATCGTCTCCGTCATGAGGGGGCTCGAGTCCGCGCGCAGCGGCACACTGCACGCGCTGGTCACCGAACTGGTGACGCACGTGCTGGCGGGGCTGCCCGAGGACAGGCGCATCGTCGTCGGCCTCTGCGGGCCGCCCGGCGCAGGGAAGAGTCGTGCGGCGGGGATGCTCGTCAAGGCACTCGGCAGGGCAGGAATCCCGCACGGCCTCGCGCCCATGGACGGTTTCCACCTGTCCAACCACCGACTCGACGCGTTGGGCCGACGATCGGTCAAAGGCGCCCCCGACACCTTCGACGTCGCCGGGTTCCGCGAACTCCTGAAGCGGGTACGGGCCCGTCCCGACGAGGTGATCCACGCCCCCGACTTCTCGCGCAGACTCGATGAACCGGTCGCCGCCTTCCACGCGATCCCGCCCGACGCGCGGGTCGTCGTCACCGAAGGCAACTATCTGCTCCTCGACACCGGAGGCTGGGAGCGGATCCGGGAACTCATCGACCTCGTCGTGTTCCTGGACGTTCCGGATTCGACGTTGACCCCGCGTCTGGTGCGGCGCCACCGCGTCGGGGGACGGGCCGCCCTGCAGGCGCGCGACCGGGTGCGTGACGTCGACCTCCCCAACGCGTCCGCCGTCGCCGGAACACGTGGCCGCGCCGATCTGGTGTGGCAGCCGGTCCCGTAGTCTGTCGGTCGTGCGCGTACTCGTTATCGGCTCCGGTGCCCGTGAACATGCCCTCGTCCTGGCCCTGTCCCGCGACCCGGGTGTGACGGCCGTGCTGGCCGCTCCGGGCAACGCCGGGATCGGCAGGATCGCCGAGCAGTTCCCGGTCGACGCGGCGTCCGCCGAGCAGGTGGTGGCGCTGGCGAAGGACCAGCAGGTCGATCTCGTCGTGATCGGCCCGGAGGTCCCGCTGGTGCTGGGTGTCGCCGACGCGGTCCGCGACGCGGGCATCGCCTGCTTCGGGCCGTCCGCGGCCGCCGCACGGATCGAGGGGTCCAAGGCGTTCGCGAAGGACGTGATGGCGTCCGCGGGGGTGCGCACCGCGCACAGCGAGGTCGTCGACAGCCCCGCCGACATCGATGCGGCCCTCGACCGGTTCGGGCCCACCTGGGTCGTCAAGGACGACGGTCTGGCCGCGGGCAAGGGCGTCGTCGTGACCGCGGACCGTGACGCCGCCCGCGATCACGCCGCGGAGATCATCGAGAACGGGCACCCGGTGCTGCTCGAATCGTTCCTGGACGGACCGGAGGTGTCACTGTTCTGCCTCGTCGACGGTGAGACCGTCGTGCCGCTGCTGCCGGCGCAGGACCACAAGAGGGTGGGGGACGGCGACGCCGGACCGAACACCGGCGGCATGGGCGCGTACACGCCGCTGCCGTGGTTGCCGGAGGGCAGCGTCGATCGGATCGTCGACGAGGTCGTCCGCCCGGTCGCGGTCGAGATGGTGCGCCGCGGCTGCGGATTCTCCGGGTTGCTGTACGCGGGTCTGGCGATGGGTGCGGAGGGGCCGGCGGTCGTCGAGTTCAACTGCCGGTTCGGTGACCCCGAGACGCAGGCCGTCCTCGCGCTCCTCGAGTCGCCGCTGGGCGCGGCTCTGAACGCCGTCGCGACCGGCGCTCTCGCCGATCTGCCGCCGCTGCAGTGGCGTGACGGTGCTGCCGTCACCGTGGTGCTGGCCGCCGAGCACTACCCGGCGAGCCCGCGGACCGGCGACGTCATCACCGGTGCCGACGACGAGCGGGTGCTGCACGCGGGGACGAAGCGTCGGGACGACGGCGCCCTCGTGTCCGCGGGCGGACGGGTACTGAACGTGATCGGGGTCGGCGACGACCTCGGCGCCGCCCGCGACAGCGCGTACACGACGCTCGCGGAGATCAAGCTGCCCGGTGGGCACTACCGCAGCGACATCGGTCTCGCGGCGCTCGAGGGTCGCATCTCGCTCTGACGTCCGCACCTCCGGGCGCCCCCGCCGCGCGAGCGAACGGTACACCCGTTTCATCGGATCGATCGGATGTACCGTTCGCTCGGGAGCGGGAGCGGGAGCGGGAGCGGGAGCGGGAGCGGGAGCGGTACACCACCCGTGCCGCCTTGCACGTACCGGCTGCATGTTGCAGACTCTGTGCATCTTCTGGGGGACACGGGAGGTGGGGAATGGCATCGTGGGTGCGAACCCGCAGGCACGACCCGACGCCGCTGCGGCAGCACCGCGTGACGGTGTATCCGCTTCCCGACGACATCGTCGTCGACCGCGACGTCCCCATCCGGCTCACCGACGGCACGGTACTGATGGCCAACGTGTATCGGCCGCAGTCGCCGCCGGGCACGCGCCATCCCGTTCTCGTCAGCGTCACACCGTACGGCAAGGACATCGGGGTCGACGGGTATCCGATCGACTTCGATGCGCTCGCCGACAGCGGCAACTACGTCGGTGACCTGCGACTGAGCGATCGGACCTCGTTCGAGGCGCCCGACCCGGCACAGTGGGTGCCGCACGGATACGTGCTGGTCGTGGCGGATCAGCGCGGATGCTTCACCAGTGGCGGGAAGCCCCGGATGCTTCTCGGACGTTCCGCTGCCGACGCCGCGGACGTCGTCGAATGGGCGGCGGCGCAACCGTGGAGTACCGGCCGCGTCGGGATGGCGGGAGCCTCCCACCTGGCGACCCTCCAGTGGTACACGGCGGCGCGTCGACCACCGCATCTCGCGGCGATCGCACCCTGGGAAGGCATCAGCGACCCCTACCGCGACACCCTGTGCCACGGCGGTGTGCCCGACACCCGGTTCAGCGAGTTCTGGCACCGCTCGTTGTACATCGGCGCGGGTTCGGCGGCCCGGGCGTTCCGACGCATCGGCCCCTGGTTGCTGCGACGCCACCACACCCGCTGCCGACACCTCGTGGGCCCACCGAAACTCGAGGACGTCACGGTGCCCGCCTTCGTCGGTGTGTCCTGGTCCGACCAGGGGCCACGGACCCGCGGTTCGATCACCGGCTATCTGCGTCTGGGATCGTCCCGCAAGTGGCTCTACACCCACGGCCGCAAGACGTGGCAGACCTTCTACAGTCGCGAGGTCGTCGACACGCAGCGCCGGTTCTTCGACCACGTGCTCGCCGACGCCGACAACGGATTCGGCGACACGCCCGCTGTGCGGCTCGAAACCCGCCACGACCTGCGCACCTGTTCCGAACGGTACGAGGCCCAGTGGCCGATCCCGGACACTCGATACGTGCCGTTGTATCTCGATCACGTCACCGGCGGACTGGTCGGCGACCGGCGACAGGAACCGTCGAGTGCCCGCACGTTCCCCGTCGCCGGTGACGTCCTGACCTTCACCCACACGTTCGGCACGGACACCGAGATCAGCGGCCACACCGCTCTGCGGCTGTGGGTGCAGGCGAAGGACGCCGAGGACATGGACCTGTTCGTCGGGATCGGCAAACACGATGTCGACGGCGAGGAGGTGCTGTTCGAGGGGCACGCGGGATCCGAGGCCGGGCAGGTAGCGCAGGGCTGCATCAGGGTGTCGCGGCGCGCCCTCGACACGGAGGCGTCCACCAACTACCGGCCCGTGGTGGCGCCGGCCGGACGCCGGCCGTTGCGTCCCGGCGAGATCGTTCCCGTCGACATCGAGATCACCCCGCACAGCACGTTCTTCGAAGCCGGATCGTCCCTGGTCCTGACCATCGCCGGGCACGACCTGTGCACCGGGCCCGTGGTCGGGCACGACTGCACCGTCAACCAGGGATTCCACATCGTGCACACCGGCGGCCGGTTCGATTCGCACCTGCTCGTTCCGGTGGTGCCCGATCGCGCGGGCGGCGGCGACGGCGAACCCGGAATGCAGCTGGACGGCGGCGACGTGCCGATCGCGTGGGGTGCCGTGTTCGCGCAGCACGAGCGGGCCGTTCGCTGACGTCGCGGGCCACCGGCTAACGTCGAGTCCGTGCGCATCGAATCGCAACGTTCCCGCATCGAGACGTTCCACGTGATGGATGTGTGGAAGGCGGCGGAGGAACGTCAACGAACCCACGGCGACGTGCTGAGTCTCGCCGCGGGGCAGCCGTCGACCTCCGCGCCGACGCCCGTGCTCCGCGCGGCGCGGCGGGCCGTCGACACGGAACTCCTGGGGTACACGGAGACGTTCGGTGTGCTCCCGCTGCGCGAGGCGATCGCCGGACACCACCGCGACCGGTACGGCGTCGCCGTCGAGCCGGACGAGGTCGTCGTCACCACCGGGTCGTCCGGTGCGTTCACCCTGTTGTTCCTTGCCGCGTTCGACCCCGGTGACACCGTGGTGGTCGCGCGACCGGGCTACCCCGCGTACCGCAACACCCTCGCCGCGCTCGGCTGCCGGGTGGTGGAACTCGACTGCGGGCCCGACACCCGCTACCAGCCGACGGTCGCGATGCTCGAGGCGTTGGACTCGCCGCCGGCGGGTGTCGTGGTGGCCAGCCCCGCCAATCCCACCGGCACCATGATCGACCCGGCCGAACTCGCGGCGCTGGCCCGCTGGTGCGACGAGCACGACGCGCTGCTGGTGTCCGACGAGATCTACCACGGCATCGAGTTCGGCACCCCCGGCTCGCCGGCGACGTCCACGGCGTGGGCGACCTCGCGCAACGCGGTGGTGGTGGGATCGGTGTCGAAGTACTTCTCCATGACGGGTTGGCGGCTCGGCTGGATGCTCGTCCCCGAACACCTGCGGCCCGCGTTGCAGCGACTGGCATCGAACATGACGGTGTGTCCACCGTCGATCTCCCAGTTCGCGGCGGTCGAGGCGTTCGGTGCGGAAGCCCGCGTCGAACTCGACGGGCACGTCGCGCGATACGCGGTCAACCGCGACCTGCTGCTGACCGGTCTGCAGGACGTCGGTCTGACGGAACTCGCGCCCGCCGACGGGGCCTTCTACGTGTACGCCGACATCGCGCACCTGCTGCGCGACGAGACGTCGGCGGCGTGGTGCGCGCGGCTGCTGCACGACACCGGTCTCGCGCTCGCACCGGGCATCGACTTCGACACCGTGCGCGGCGACGAGACCGTGCGCCTGTCGTTCGCGGGTTCGACGGCGGACGTCACCGCTGCCCTCGACCGGCTCGCCGGGTGGTTGCCGCTGCGCTGACCCGGCGGCACCGGCACCCGTCAGCGTGAGGCGACGACGATCGCGTGGATGATCCAGATCGGGAGCCACAGACCGCAGGAGATCAGCGTCAGGACGAAGTGCAGCAGGTGCGGGCAGTCCGCGCGCTGCGTGGTGTGCACGGTCACCTGCTGGATCGGCGCGTACTGGGGTGGCGGAGGATACTGCGGGGCCGCGAACTGCTGCGCCTGCTGGGCGTGGAGTTGCCGCTGCTGCTCGGCGATCCGGCGCTGCTGCTCCTGCAGCGCCAGTTCCCGCTGATGCTCGTGCGCGCGGCGTTGCGCGTCCTCGTGTTCCTGCTGCTCGCGCCACGCACGCAGCCGATTGAGTTCTTCCAACTCACCCGGTTCCAGGTAGCGCTGGTACCGGGCGGTGGGCTGCGACGGGTCGTGCGGCTCCGGCGGTCCGGGCTTGTGAAGCTCGCTCAATTCCGTTGTCCTTCCTGGTGGGAGGGTCGGCTCGAGCGTGCAGTCGTGGTTTCGGGATCCCCCGGGAAACGGCTCGCGACTGCCCACTCGACGATGCCGAGTCAATTGCCGGAGGAGATGATCCGCGCGATGTTGCGTTCGGCGAGAGCCGCGATGGTCAGCGACGGGTTCACGGTTCCGGTGCTGCCCGGGATCAATGCCCCGTCGACCACATACAGGCCGCGATGACCGTGCACCCGGCCGTATCCGTCGGTGGCGTCCCCGAGCACCGCACCGCCGAGCGGGTGCGCGGTGAACGAGGCGTTGACGTCGGGGGCGAGCGGTTCGGCGCCGGGAACGGTACCGCCGGCGCGGGCCATCCTGTTCTGCACGGCGCGGAGCGCGTCGACGGAGGCCTGCTGGCCGCCTGCCGGCCAGTTCACGACGCCGCGGTCGGCGACCGGGTCGTACGTGATGTCGCCGCGGGTGGGATCCATCGTCATCCCGAGCGACGCGAGCATCGCGACGTCCTTCGCGGTGCCGGCGACGAACCAGTTCTCCAGGCTGAGCGGCAACCCCGACTCGTCGACGATCCGCGACGCGGAGGGTGCGCCCTGGTCGCCGGTGAAGCCCTCGGTGAGCGCGAACGACCGCACCAGCACGGCATCGCCGTTGGTGCCCCAGCCCCGCCCGACACGCTCGTCGAGATTCGCCAGGGAACCGGTGTGCCGCGCCTTGACCAACAGTTCGGTGGTGCCGACCGACCCGGCGCCGAGCACCAGTCGGTCGCAGGTGAGGGTCTGTGTGCGCAACACGGTGCCGACGGGGTCGACGACGTCGACCTCGACCCAGTACCGGTCACCGTCCTGCCCGATCGCCGTCACCCGATGCGCATGGCAGACGACGGCACGCCCGGTGGCCTCGGCCGCGGGGATGTAGTTCTGCGTCAGGTCGAACTTCGCGCCGTTCGAGTTGCCGAGGTTGCTCTCTCCGGCGACTGCGGAGCGGCGCACCGACCCGGCGAGTTCGGCGCGCACCACGTCCCAGTCCCAGATCCCGTCGATGCGGTGCGGGGTGTATCCGGCGGCGCGGGCGTCGTCGTCCCAGCGGCGTGAGTGTGTGAACTCGGCGGCGTGGTAGACGTCGTCGGGCATCGCGTCGAGTCGCAGCATCGACCGCACCTTCGGATACCACGTGGAGGTCATCTCCTCGTAGTTCAGGCGGTCACCGAACACCCGCTCGAAGAATCGTTGTTCGGGAGCGATCATCACACCCGTGAAGACGATCGAACCGCCGCCGACGGCGGCGCCGCGCCACACGGACATGTTCGGATAGTCGGTGACGTCGAGGACACCGGCGAAGTCGTCGCACACCACGGGAATGCCGGTGGGGCCGGTGAAGGAGGTGCGGTGATAGTAGCCGCGACCGTCGGCGAGCAGGTCGGTCGTGAAGATCTCGCGGTGCGGGTCGCGCGGCCAGCGCAGGCCGCGTTCGAGGACGGTGACCTGCGTCCCCGACTCGGCGAGACGCAGCGCTGCGACGCTCGCACCGAAACCCGAACCGATGACGATCGCGTCCGAGTGCGACGGCGCCGCGGGAGGCTCGGCGAACAACTCCGGGACCATCCGGCGGTATTCGTCCACCCCGACGGGCAGTGCCGACGCCACCGGGACACCGACCCCCGGAACACCGACCGCAGCTACGGTGGCACCCAACGCGGATGCCTGCAGGAACCGACGACGCCTCATATACGTTCCGCTCCGATCACACTCGACACGAACGAGGATCACGCGCCCCGGCCCCCGTGACTCCCCCTCAGCGCGCTCATGGTACCGGGCGGTATGTCCGGCCGTTCGACCGTGGTGGGGTGCGTCGGCTGTCAACATGGGGGAATGTCGACAGCTGCGACCCCGAAGGGCGAGCGGCGCCGCAGGGCGCTGGTCGAAGCGGCGGCCGACATCGTCCTCGAAAGCGGGATCGACGCGGTTCGGCATCGTGCCGTGGCGTCGCGGGCGGGATTGCCCCTCGCCTCCACGACCTACTACTTCGATTCGCTCGAGGACCTGATCACGTGCGCCGTGCACCTCAACACGGTGCGGGAACTCGACGTGATGAGGGAACGGGTCGACGAGGTGCCGGAGGGGCCGCGCGGCGTGGAGTCGACCGCGGACCTGATCGTCGACCTGCTGATCGGTCCGCGCGGGGTCGGGGACACCGACCGGGAGCGGTTGATCTCCCGGTACGAGCGGTGGGTGGCGGCGGCGCGACACCCCGAACTGCGCGACGTCCGGTTGCGGATGCGCGAGGAGATCGACGCGTTGCTCGCCGAACTGCTCGAACGGTGCGGCCGTGCCGCGCACGTCCCCCAGTTGCGCCGGATCGTCGCGATCGTCGACGGTGCGGTGCTCGACGGGCTCGGTGATCTGGATCCGGACCCGCGCGGCCTCGCCCGGGGGATCCTCGTCGACATGGTCGAGAGCGTCGCCCCGCCTACCTGCGAATGATCGAACTGCGGGACCGTAGACTGACCTTTTGTGAGTCACATCCCGAACGTCCTCGCCACCCGCTACGCCAGCCCTTCGTTGAGGGACCTGTGGTCGCCGGAGCACAAGATCGTGCTCGAACGGCAACTGTGGCTCGCGGTGCTGCGCGCGCAGGCCGAGCTCGGGATCGACGTGCCCGCGGAGGCGATCGCCGACTACGAGCGGGTCGTCGACCGGGTGGATCTGGACTCCATCGCCGCGCGTGAACGGGTCACCCGGCACGACGTGAAGGCGCGCATCGAGGAATTCAACGCTCTCGCCGGTCACGAACACGTCCACAAGGGCATGACGAGCCGTGACCTGACCGAGAACGTGGAGCAGCTGCAGGTGCTGCGGTCGCTCGAACACGTGCACGCTCACGGGGTGGCGATCGCGGCGCGCCTCGCCGAACGTGCCGCCGAGTACTCGGCGACGGTGATGGCGGGCCGTTCGCACAACGTCGCGGCGCAGGCCACGACTCTGGGGAAGCGGTTCGCGTCGGCCGCCGACGAGCTGCTCTTCGCGTTGCGTCGCGTGGAGGAACTGATCGCCCGGTATCCGCTGCGTGGCATCAAGGGCCCGATGGGCACCGCGCAGGACATGCTGGACCTGCTCGGTGGTGACGCCGACAAGCTCGCGCAGCTCGAGCAGAAGGTCGCCGACCACCTCGGATTCGCGAACGTGCTCACCAGTGTCGGCCAGGTGTATCCGCGGTCCCTCGACCACGACGTGCTGTCCGCGCTCGTGCAGGTCGGGGCGGGGCCCGCGTCGTTCGCGCACACGATTCGCCTGATGGCGGGGCACGAACTCGTCACCGAGGGGTTCCAGCCGGGTCAGGTGGGTTCGTCGGCGATGCCCCACAAGATGAACACCCGCTCGTGCGAGCGCGTCGACGGTCTGCAGGTCGTGTTGCGCGGCTACGCCTCGATGGCCGCCGAACTCGCCGGCGCCCAGTGGAACGAGGGCGACGTCTTCTGTTCGGTGGTGCGCCGGGTCGCGCTGCCCGACGCGTTCTTCGCGATCGACGGACAGATGGAGACGTTCCTGACGGTGCTCGCCGAGTTCGGTGCGTATCCGGCGGTGATCGAGAAGGAGTTGGTTCGCTACCTGCCCTTCCTCGCGACCACGAAGGTGCTGATGGCCGCGGTGCGCGCCGGTGTGGGGCGTGAGACGGCGCACGAAGCGATCAAGGAGCATGCCGTCGCCGTCGCGCTGGCGATGCGCGAGGAGGGACGCGAACCGGATCTGCTCGACCGTCTCGCGGCCGACGCGCGACTGCCGCTCGACCGTGCCGCGCTCGACGCCGCACTCGCCGACCGGTCCGCGTTCATCGGTGCCGCCGAGGCACAGGTCGCGTCGGTGGTCGCGGCCGTGGAAGACCTCGTGGCCCGCAACCCGGAGGCCGCGCAGTATTCCCCGGCACCGATCCTGTAGAGGACGACCGAGTCGGCTGCCGAGGGGACACGTTTTTCGATGGGGGTAGCAGTACTAGAGCAGGGGAGAGAAGTTGTCGGAGAAGACGACGAACAACGGGCGGATTCGGGATGCGGCGCGCACACGCACGGCGCTGCTCGAGGCCGCCCTGGAGGTATTCGTCAGGGACGGGTACGCGGAGGCCGCGACGGAGGAGATCGTCGCGGTCGCGGGTGTGACCCGCGGCGCGCTCTACCACCACTTCGCGAACAAGCGTGAGCTGTTCCGCGGGGTGATCGAGCACCTGCAGAAGGAAGCGGAGTCCACGCTGGTCCCCGACGAACCGATCGACGATCCGTGGGCGGCGTTCACTGCGGCGGTCCTCGCCTCGCTCGACGTCGTCAACGATCAGGCCACCCGCCGTCTCGTCCTGATCGAGGCACCTGCGGTGCTCGGCTGGGCCGAAGTGCGCGAATCGCACAGGGATTCGACGTTGCGGAGCATCGAACGGATGCTGGCGACGCAGGACCGGTCGTACACGGAGTCGTCGGTGCGCTCGTCGGTGCTCGCGCACCTGCTGGTCGCGGCCGTCGAGGAAGCCATGCTCTACCTCGCGCACAGCGATGATCCGCAGCGGGACCGTCCGGTGGTGCAGTCGGAACTGTTGCGGATGCTGGACACCGCGCGCGCTCACGTCATCGACGCCTAGCGGGGTGCGGGGCACCGCGCCGTCCGTGAGATCCTGAGCTATGTGAACGACTGCATCTTCTGCGGCATCGTGGCCGGCGAGGCACCGGCCAGCGTCGTCCTCGACGAACCCGATGTGCTCGCCTTCCTGGACATCAGGCCCTTCACCGCGGGGCATCTGCTGGTCGTACCGAAGCGGCACGCATCCGGTCTCGCCGAACTCGACCCGGCGGCCGGGAACGCGGTGTTCGACGCCGGTCGGCGTATCGCGGTGGCGCTGCGTTCCTCGGATCTGCCGGTCGACGGCGTGAACCTCTTCCTGGCCGACGGTGTCGCGGCGGGGCAGGAGGTCTTCCACGTGCACCTGCACGTCGTCCCCCGCACCACCGGAGACGGGTTCGGTCTGCGCGCACATCCTCGTACACCGAACCGCACGGTGCTCGACGGCACCGCGGCGGCGATCCGGTCTGTGCTCGGCCCGGGACAGGTGTGAGCTCGTGACGTTCGTCCAACCCCTCGCCCCCGTCGCGGAGTCCCTCGCCTGGTCGGCCGCGGTCGCGGTGCTGCCGCTGCTGGCGATGCTCGTGCTGCTCGTCGTGTTCCGCGTCAAACCGTGGCTCGCGGCGCTCGTCGCGGTCGGTGTGTCGCTGCTCGTCGCGGTCACCGTGTACTCGATGCCGGTGACGTCCGCTCTCAGCGCGGGTCTGGAGGGCGCCGTGTTCGGTGTATTCCCGATCATGTGGACCGTCGTGTCGGCGGTGTTCGTGTACCGCCTGACCGTGGAGTCCGGCCACTTCGACGTGCTGACCCGCGCGTTCGCACGGATCTCCCCGGACCACAGCATCCTCACGATCGTCATCGCGTTCCTGTTCGGTGCGCTGCTCGAGGCGGTCGCGGGATTCGGCACCCCGATCGTGGTGGCGACTGTCGTGCTCGTCGGTGCCGGAGTGGCTCCGGTCCGCGCGGCCGCAGCCGCACTGGTCGCGAACGCGGTCGGTACACCGCTCGGTGTCATGGGCACCCCGATGCTGACGATGTCGAAGGTGTCGTCGCTGCCGATCGACGAGATCGGCCCGATGGTCGCCCGGCAGGTGTGCCTGATCGCGGTGTTCGTACCGTTGGTGCTGGTCGCGATCGTCGGTGGGCGCGACGGGCTGCGGCGGACGTGGCCGGCGGCGGTCGTCGTCGGGTTCGCGTTCGCCGTCGGCCAGTTCGTGTGTGCGACCTGGTTCGTGGTGGGTCTGAGCAACATCGCCGGGGCCGCGGCCGGGTTGCTCGCGCTGATGTTCCTGCTGAGGTTCTGGTCGCCGCGGGCGGACGCGGAACGACGGGTCCCCGAGCATGCCCCCGACGGCGTCCGCCGCACCGTCGAGGCGTTCGTTCCCTACGCGTTGATCGTCGTGGTGTTCCTGATCAGCCGCATCGGTCCGGTCGAATCGTTGCTGGCGAAGGCGACGTTCTCGTTCGCCTGGCCCGGCGTGGACGTGGTCACCGAATCCGGCGCGGTGCCGCCCACGGAGACGTTCACGCTGAGCCTGCTCACGGCGCCGGGCACGCTGGTGTTCGTGGCGGCGTTGCTGTCGATCGCGCTGTTGAAGGTGGCGTCGGGCGATGCGGTGCGATGCTTCACGGCGTCGGTCGTGCAGCTGCGGTGGTCGTTCGCGACGGTCACGTCGGTGCTGGCTCTCGCCTACACGATGAACCTGTCGGGGCAGACCGCGACGATAGGTCAGTTCCTGGCGGGTGCCGGCGCGGGGTTCGCGTTGCTCTCTCCGGTGCTCGGCTGGCTCGGTGTGGTCGTGACCGGGTCGAACACCGCGTCGAACGCGATGTTCGGCAGTGTGCAGGTGTCGGCGGCGCAGCAGGCGGGACTGCCGTCGACGGTACTGGTCGCGGGCAACATGACCGGCGGTACCGCGGGCACCCCGATCGCGTTGCAGAACCTGGCGTTGGTGTCGTCCGTGCAGGGGGTGGGCGGCAGCGACCGGGTGCTGATGCGCAGACTCGCGCCCATCAGTGTCGGTATGCTCGCCGTGTTCGCGATTCTGGTGTGGTTGCAGACGACACCCGTGCTCTCATGGATGGTCCCGCAGTAATCACGAGCCGATCCGGTCGTCGTGAACTACTGTGATCTTGTGACTCGTCCACAACCGATTCTGACGCCACTGACCGAGGCGGCGATCTTCCTCGTCGTCACGGTCGACGAGGGCGGTGAGACGCAGGTCCGGGATCTGCTCGCCGATCTGTCCGGCCTCCGCAAGGCCGTGGGATTCCGCATTCCGAACGGCGGGTTGTCGGCCGTGGTCGGCATCGGCTCATCCCTGTGGGACCGGTTGTTCGCCGGCCCGCGCCCCGCCGGGTTGCACGAGTTCGTGCCGCTCGACGGGGCGAGACACCACGCGCCGTCCACGCCCGGCGATCTGCTGTTCCACCTGCGGGCGTCGACCATGGACCTGTGCTTCGAACTCGCCGGCAAGATCAACGATCGGTTGCGCGGAATCGCGACGGTGGTCGACGAGACCCACGGATTCCGGTACTTCGACCGCCGCGACCTGCTGGGGTTCGTCGACGGCACCGAGAACCCCGAGGGCGGTGCGGCGACCGATGCCGCGCTCGTCGGCGACGACGAACCGGAGTTCACCGGCGGCAGCTACGTGATCGTGCAGAAGTACCTGCACGATCTGACCACCTGGAACGCGTTGTCGACCGAGGAACAGGAACGCGTCATCGGCCGGACGAAACTCGACGACATCGAACTCGACGACGACGTCAAACCCGTGAACTCGCACGTCGCGCTGAACACGATCGTCGACGACGACGGCACCGAACGGGAGATCGTCCGCGCCAACATGGCGTTCGGCCGGTTCGGTGAGGGCGAGTTCGGCACCTACTTCATCGGCTACGCCGCCGACCCGGACGTGACCGAGCAGATGCTGCGAAACATGTTCCTCGGTAGTCCCGAGGGAAACTACGACCGGATCCTGGATTTCTCCACGGCGGTCACGGGCACCCTGTTCTTCTGCCCGGCCGCAGCGTTCCTCGACGATCTGCCCGACGCGCCGGCGGGCCGGGTCGAGCAGCACGAGTCGACCGCACCGGCCGTGCGTGACGGGTCGCTGGGTATCGGCACGATGCGCGTCGCACCGACCGCATCCCCGGGTCCCTGAGGTCGTCCGACACGGACCCGAGTCCGACACAGTTCCGAGCATCGACACACCGCCATCGTGTTCGACACCGAGAAGGAGCCCGACATCGTGAACAACCTCTATCGCGACCTCGCCCCCATCACCGCCGAGGCCTGGGCGGAGATCGAGGAGGAGGCGAGCCGCACCTTCAAACGTCATGTCGCCGGCCGCATCGTTGTCGACTTCTCCGGCCCGCACGGCGTCGACTTCGCGGCGGTCGGGCTGGGCCGCACCGAGGACATCGAGGCGCCCGCCGGCGGGGTGCGCGCACGGCGACACCGGGTGGCGCACGTCGTCGAACTGCGTGTGCCGTTCACGCTGTCACGCGAGGAGATCGACAGCGCCGAACGCGGGGCGAAGGACATCGACCTCGACGCTGTGAAGGAGGCCGCGAAGAAGATCGCGTTCGCGGAGGACCGCGCGATCTTCGAGGGCTACACCGCTGCCGGGATCGAGGGGATCCGGGCGTCGTCGACGAATCAGCCGTTGCAGCTGCCCGAGGATCCGAGGGACATCCCGGAGACCATCAGCCAGGCCCTGTCCGAGCTGCGCCTCGCCGGGGTCGGCGGACCGTACTCGGTGTTGTTGAGCGCCGACGAGTACACCAAGGTCAGCGAGACCTCCGACCACGGCTATCCGATCCGCGAGCAGATCCGCCGGCTCATCGACGGCGACATCATCTGGGCGCCCGCGATCGACGGTGCGTTCGTGCTCAGCACCCGCGGCGGCGACTTCGACCTGCAGGTCGGCCAGGATCTGTCGATCGGCTACACCTCGCACGACGCCGAGAACGTGCACCTGTACCTCCAGGAATCGCTGACGTTCCTGGTGTACACGGGTGAGGCGTCGGTGGCGTTGATCTCGCAGCGCTGACCGTCGCTCAGGTGAGTCCCGTGGCGCGGAGAGTGATGTTCAGCCGTCCTCCGCGAAGCCCGGTGCGGAGACTTCCGGTTCCGGGATGGACGGCGGGTACGCCGTGGAAGGCGAACCGGGCCGGGCCGCCGAAGACGAACAGGTCGCCGGATTCGAGTCGCACGTCGCTGTAGGGACGGCCGCGCGACTCGTCGTTGCCGAACCGGAACGTGCAGGCGTCGCCGATACTCAACGACACGATCGGGGCGTCGGACCGCTCGTCCGCGTCCCGGTGCATACCCATGCGCGCGTCGGCGTCGTAGAAGTTGATCAGTGCGGTGTCCGGGTCGTACCGCCGTGCCTGTTCCGGGTCGCCGTAGGCGTCGGCGACCGCGCGGCGACCGAGTTCGGCGAGCCACCGCGGCAGCGGCGGGACCGGGGCACCGTCGACGTCGACCGCGGTGCGGGTGTACCGGTAGGGCGACCAGTGCCATCCGAGGCACACCGTCGACACCGTCATCCGACCGCCGCCGGGAAGGACTGTGTGCCGCATCGGAGCGGGCGGACGCGCCCAGTCGCGGCACGCGGCCACGAGCTCGCGCTGCTCGTCGAGGCCGAGCCAGTCGGGAACGTGCACGGCGCCGGGAGTGATCTCGCGACGCGGGCGGGGGACGGGAAGCGGCTCGGTCACGGGTCCATTGTGCCGAGGCCCCGTCGGTGCGGGGTGTCCGTGATCGGTGTGCGGGGAACGGACCGCCACGGTGGCGGCCGGCCGGCACTGTGATCCGTCCGGGACCGGGGATGTCGGCGTGCGGGAGATGCGTCGAGGTGGCACACTGCCGCGCAGCCGAAATCCGACGACCCTCGGAAGGGGATGCCACCGAGGCCGAGGCGATGAAGGACTGGCTCGTGGAGCACGGTGTTGCGGGAGAACGGATAGTCGAGGAGTCCGAGTCCGCGTCCACGGTCGAGAACGCGAGTTTCACGAACGAGCTGTTGCTCGAACGGGGTGCGACGGGGGCGGTGCTCGTGACCACGCCGGACCATCTCGAACGCGCGATGATCAACTTCCGTCAGGCGGTGGATGCCCGAATCCCGGTGGCGGGCATGGTGGCAGCCTGATCCACCGTGACCGATGGCGCGCGGCCGGAGACCCTTCCGGGTCACCGGCCGCGCGTGTTCCGGTCAGTCGCGCCGGTACTTCACCGAGAGGGTGAGCACGATCGTGATCGCGCACATCAGGACGAGCAGACCGCACACGGCGCCGAGTGCGCCGACGGTCGCGGTGGAGGTGCCGGGCACCACCAGCGTCGCGAGCAGAACGGTCGCGATGGACGTACCGACGGCCATCGACGCGGTCCGCACGACGGTCTGGCCTCCGGTGACCTCGCTGGTGTTGCTCTCGGGGACGAATTCGACGAGCAGGTTCGGCAGGGCCGTGTACGCGAAGGCGGTGGCGATGGACACGGCGACGACGAGTGCCGTCATGCCGACGACGGAGTCGCGGAGGACGAAGAAGCCGGCGCACGCGATCATGAACAGGGTGGCGCCGAGCAGCATGGATGCCCGCGCGCCGACGGCGGCGGAGATCTTGCCGGCGACGGGAGTGAACAGCATGCCGATCATCGCGCCGACGAACGAGAGCATTCCGGCGAAGGTGGCGCTGAGTCCGAGACCGAACGGCGCCGAGTCCGGGGTCTGCATGATCATCGGGATGAGCATCGTGGTGACGCCGATGGGGCCGACACCGAGCGCGACCGTGGCCCCGATGGTCAGCGCGACGTTGCGTTGCGCGAAGAGTCGCAGGTTGACGATCGGGGAGGTGCGGCCGAGTTCCCACCGCACCCACCAGGCGAACACGGCGATGCCCACGACGATCAGGGTGAGCACGCGGGGATCGCCCCAGCCCCAGGACTTGCCTTCGGTGAGGCCGAGCAGGATCGACGTGACGGCGACGGCGAGACCGACGGCGCCGACGATGTCCACGTGTTGTCGGGTGGTGCTGTCGCGCTTGCGCCACGGCAGGACGGCTTCGACGAGGAAGATGCAGACCAGCGCGTACACGGTGGTGACGACGAAGATGTAGCGCCAGTCGCCGAGGTCGATGAGCACACCGGCGACGAGGAGCGAGGCGGCGCCGGCCGCGACGGCGGATCCGGAGATCAGCGCGATGGCCATGGGGACCTTCTGCGCGGGAAGATGCTCACGCGCGAGGCCGATGCACAGCGGGAGGATCGCTCCGGCGACACCCTGGATGGCGCGGCCGATGATGATTCCCCACAGCGTGCCGAACGCGAGGCTGATGATCGAGCCGACGGCGGCGAAGATCAGCACGACGATCAGGACGCGCTCGCGCCCGTACATGTCGCCGAGCCTGCCGCACACGGCCGCGGACGACGCTGCGACCAGGAGGAAGGCGGTGACGGTCCAGCCGACGGCGGACGCGTCGGCCTCGAAGACCGTCGTGAACGTGGGGATGGCCGCGTACATCATCGATGTCTCGAAGGCGCTGATCACCTCCACTGTGATCAGGACTGCCACGACGACCCAGGCCGGATGGGTCCGTTGGTATCGACGCTCCGACCTGGTGGGTGCGCGTTCGGGCATCACCGATGTGCTCATCAATGCTCCTGTTGTGAGGGTGTTCGCGTGAACCGTACGATGTGTCACCTGTCACAAGAGGGCTCGTGCCACTCAGTGAGACCTTCTCGATGGGGAGTGTCGAGGCGTGTCCTCGGGGGTCATGTGCGGACGGTGACGGCCTCGGTGAGGGACGCGGCGGTGAAGTCGATCAGGTCCCGGGTGTCGAGGTGGGCTGCCCAGTTGTGGACGACGGTGTCGGCGACACCCTGAAGGGTGGACAGGACGAACGGTAGGGTGGCGGGGTCGTCGCGCAGGGTGCGCCCCTCGGCGGCGGCGGCTTCGAGCAGCGCGGACTGCAGTTCGGCGTTGTACTCGCGGGCGGTCCGGCGCACCTCGCGTACGGACTCGCGTTCGGTGTGCGCGTCGCGTTCGACGTCGCGCCACGTCGCGGTGAAGCGGCCGACGCGTGCCCACTGTCGGATGGACTCGGGGAGCACTGCCGCGAGCAGTGCGGCGACACCCCGGTCGCGCGGCAGGCCGGCGACGAACGCGCGTGATTCGATCTGGCTCTCGTTGAGCAGTGACGTGAAGATGTCCTGCTTGTCGGTGAAGTACTGGTAGATGAGACCGGTGCTGGTGCCGGACCGTTTCGCCACCGACCGGATCGTCAGCGCCGAGTAGCCACCTTCGTCGAGGAGTGCCGCGGCGGCGGCGAGGGTCGTGCGGCGGCGCGCCTCCGCGTCCCCGTAGATCGACTTGCTGTTGGTATCGCCCACCGATCCACCGTAACCGTGACGCGAAAGAACGAACAGTGTTCGAACTGGGATTGAACATTGTTCGTTCTGTGGTTACAGTCACGTCCATGACGAACGACGCGATGGCGGTGCCGCGCTCGGACTCGGTGGATCCTCGCCTCGGCGACACCACATCCGCGATCGATATCGCCACGGCCGCAGGCGAAGTTCTCCTCGAACTCCGACACACCCTCACCGCCGCCGGCCTCGACCCCGACGGGATCCGTCGTGCCGGCGACAAGCGCAGCCACGACTTCATCGTCGGGGCGCTCGCGCGGGCCTGCCCCCGCGATGCCGTGCTCTCGGAGGAAGGTGCCGACGACCCCGCCCGGCTCACCGCCGACCGTGTGTGGATCGTCGATCCCCTCGACGGAACCCGCGAGTTCGGGGAGGCCGGCCGCGACGACTGGGCCGTGCACATCGCACTCGTCGAACACGGCACGCTCACGGTCGGCGCCGTCGCGATACCCGCGCTCGGCACCACCTACTCCACGGCCGACACCCCGCCGCGGGCCGTCCCGTCGCGTACGCCGCGCCTGGTGGTGAGTCGCACCCGCACACCCGCCCCGGTGCTCGCGGTCGCCGACGCACTCGGCGCCGAACTCGTGGAGATGGGTTCGGCCGGGGCGAAGGCGATGGCCGTGGTGCGCGGTGAGGCCGACATCTACGCGCACACGGGTGGCCAGTACGAGTGGGATTCTGCGGCACCCGTCGCCGTCGCCCGTGCCGCCGGTCTGCACGTCTCCCGCATCGACGGATCCGAACCCGTCTACAACCGCGCGGATCCCTACCTGCCCGACATCCTGATCTGCCGCCGCGAATGGGCGGATCGAGCGCTGGAGGTGCTGGGACGATGACCCGGACGCTGACGCACCTCGAGCATCTCGAGGCGGAATCCATCCACATCATGCGCGAGGCCGTCGCCGGCAGCGAGAACCCGGTGATGCTGTACTCGATGGGCAAGGACAGCGCCGTGATGCTGCACCTCGCGCGCAAGGCGTTCCATCCGTCGCGACTGCCCTTCCCGCTGCTGCACGTCGACACCACCTGGAAGTTCCGGGACATGTACGCGCTGCGCGACAGGACCGCCGCCGAAGGTGATCTCGACCTGATCGTCCACCGGAACCCGGAATGCGTGGAGAAGGGGATCGACCCGTTCACGCACGGTTCGGCGCTGCATACCGACATGTGGAAGACGCAGGGACTCAAGCAGGCCCTGGACCTGTACGGATTCGACGCGGCGTTCGGCGGTGCCCGTCGCGACGAGGAGAAGTCGCGGGCCAAGGAACGCGTCTTCTCCGTCCGGTCGGCCGAGCATCGGTGGGACCCGAAGAGGCAGCGGCCCGAGCTCTGGCATCTGTACAACGTGCGCACACGACCGGGTGAGAGCCTGCGGGTGTTCCCGTTGTCGAACTGGACCGAACTCGACGTGTGGGAGTACATCCGACGAGAGAAGATCCCCATCGTGCCGTTGTATTTCGCGGCGCCGCGGCCCGTCGTCGAACGCGACGGCGCACTGATCATGGTCGACGACGACCGGATGCCGCTACGCCCGAGGGAGGAACCGCAGGTCAAGAGCGTCCGGTTCCGCACCCTCGGCTGTTACCCGTTGACCGGGGCCGTCGAATCCACCGCGTCGACGCTGACCGGGATCATCCGGGAGATGCTGCTGACCACCACGTCGGAACGGCAGGCGCGCGTCATCGATCACGACAGCGCCGCGTCGATGGAGAAGAAGAAGCAGGAGGGCTACTTCTGATGCACGACTTCCACGGGAGCACCTCCACCGAAAGCGCCGAGAGTGCCGAGGACATCGAACGCTGTCTCGAACGACACGCGAACAAGGGCATGCTGCGATTCATCACCTGCGGCGGTGTCGACGACGGCAAGAGCACCCTCATCGGGCGACTGCTGTACGAATCGAAGCTGGTCTTCGAAGACCAGCTGGCCGCGTTGGAGACCGACTCGCGCAGGGTCGGCACGCAGGGCGACGGTCTCGACTTCGCGCTGCTGGTGGACGGGTTGGCCGCCGAACGGGAGCAGGGCATCACCATCGACGTGGCCTACCGTTACTTCACCACGCAGCGCCGCAAGTTCGTCGTCGCCGACACCCCCGGTCACGAGCAGTACACCAGGAACATGGTCACCGGTGCGTCCACCGCCGATCTCGCCGTGATCCTCGTCGATGCCCGCAGAGGTGTTCTGCCGCAGACTCGTCGACACTCGTATCTCGTGTCGTTGCTCGGTATCCGGCACGTCGTGCTCGTCGTCAACAAACTCGATCTCGTCGGCTACTCGCAGCGGGTGTTCGACGACATCGACGCCGAGTACCGGGCGTTCGCGCGGGAGATCGGTGTCGACGACGTTGTGGCCGTACCCGTGTCCGCGTACCTGGGTGACAACCTCACCGCACGCAGCACCGACACCCCCTGGTACGAGGGTCCCACGCTCATCGAGCACCTCGAGACCGTCGAGGTCGAGGTCGAGGACGAGCGCGGCGAGCGCCCGTTCCGGATGCCCGTGCAATGGGTCAACCGACCCGACCCCGACTTCCGCGGTTTCTCGGGGCAGGTCGTCGGCGGTGTGGTCCGTCCGGGTGACCGAGTCCGGGTGCTGCCCGGCGGCCAGGAGACCACCGTCGCCCGGATCGTCACGCGCGACGGCGACCTCGCGGAGGCGGTGCCGGGTCGATCCGTGACCCTCACGCTCACCGACGAGATCGACGTCGGTCGCGGCGACGTTCTCGCCGCCGCGGACGGATCACCCGGTGTCGCAGACCAGTTCGAGGCGCAGATCGTGTGGATGGGGGAGCACGACATGCTGCCCGAACGCCCGTACCTGTGCCGGATCGGGACGGCGACGGTGCAGGCCCGCATCACCCGACCGAAATACAAGATCAACGTGGACACCCTCGAGAAGGTCGCCACGACGACGTTGGCGCTCAACGAGATCGGGGTGTGCAATGTCAGTTTCGATCGTGCTGTGCCCTTCGACCCCTACACCGAGAATCGGGACACCGGCGGCTTCGTCCTCATCGACCGGTTCACCGACGACACGGTCGGCGCAGGCATGATCACGCACTCCCTGCGTCGCGCCGACAACATCCATTGGCAGTCCGTCGACGTCGACTCGGCAGCCCGTACCGAGCTGATGGGGCACGGATCCCAGGTCGTGTGGTTCACGGGACTGTCCGGTTCCGGCAAGTCCACCATCGCGAACGCTCTCGACAAACGTCTGTACGCGCTGGGCTGCCACACCTATCTCCTCGACGGCGACAACGTCCGACACGGCCTGTGTCGCGACCTCGGATTCACCGAGGCCGATCGCGTGGAGAACATCCGCCGCGTCACCGAGGTCGCGCGGTTGATGACCGATGCGGGCCTGATCGTGCTGGCGTCGTTCATCTCACCGTTCGAGGCGGAACGACGGGCAGCCCGCGAGAGCATCGGCGACGACCGGTTCTGCGAGATCTTCGTCGACACCCCGCTCGAGGTCGCAGAGCAGCGAGACCGGAAGGGCTTGTACCGCAAGGCACGTGCCGGTGAGCTCACCAACTTCACGGGGATCGACTCGCCCTACGAGGCACCCGGCGACGCCGACCTGCGGATCGACACCACCGTGATGTCACCCGAGGAGGCGAGCGCCGTGATCGTCGAGATGCTCCGCGCTCGCGGTGTCATCGCCTGATCGTTCGCCCCGCCACACCGACCGTCGAAGGAGTGCACCCGTGCCCACCCGTCGTGAGATCTGCGCGGCCGTCGAGGCGTACCTCGAGCATCTCGGCAACCACGACGTCGACGGGCTCGTCGGCCTGTTCGCCGAGAACGCCGTGCAACACGAGCCGCTCGGTGTGCACAGCTACCGTGGCCTCGAGGAGATCCGCGCGTTCGACGAACGCAACGCGCAGGTGGCGTTCGACGTCACGAGGATCGGTCCGATCACGGTCACCGGCAAACATGCTGCCGTGCAACTGCGGATCCACACCGAGCTGATCCCGGACTTCGCGACCACCGACGTGTTCGAGTTCGACGACCGGTGTCGCATCGTGTCGCTCGAAGTGATCCTCGACCCGGAAGCGGTCGATCTCCTGTGACCGACCGGGGTGTCGTGCGGTCCGGGGGAGGATGCCGCCGGGGCGGTCAACGGCGCGGAGGATGTCGGTCGGGGTCCTGCGGGCGGCTGTCGTCGTGTCCGGAGTCGAGGAGTTTGGCGAGCAGGTGCGCCAGGTCGCGGCGTTCGTCCGAGTCGAGCCGGGTGAACATCGCGTCGGCGTCGGCGTCGCGGGCCTCGTCCAGTTCGGTGAACGTGTCGCGGCCGTGATCGGTGAGGCGCACGCACACGGCGCGGCGGTCGGCGGGATCGGGCACGCGTTCGGCGAGTCCGTGCGCCTCGAGCCGGTCGACGACCTCGGTCGCGGAGCGGGGCACGATGCGCAGCGACTGCGCGATCACGCCGAGCCGGATGGGCTGTTCGGCGCCACCGATGATGCGCAGAGCCCGGTACTCGTGGGGTGACAGATCCCACGGTTGCAACCGCTGGTGCCAGCGTTTGCGCAGCGTGCGCGTGGTCGCCATGAGCATGTCGCGGAGGGCGACCGGTGAGTCGGAGGGCATGTCCGGCATGGAATGGATCGTACCCCATTTGACGTTCACCTCTATATGAGGCAACCTCACTAAGTACGTACCAGTCATGAATCGAGGTGGTGTGCATGATGCAGCCCCCACCCGGTCGAGGGGGAGGCGGACCCCGCCCCGCGAGACTCGACCCCGCAGATCTCGAACAGTTGAAGGATGCGCCCGTGAGCCTGCGGCGCATCGGTGCGCTGTTCGCCCCCTACCGCTGGCGGATCACCCTCGTCGTCGCGCTCATCGTCGCGTCGTCGGTGATCTCGCTGGCCAGTCCCTTCCTCGTGCGCGCCGCCATCGACGACGCGATTCCCCACCAGAACGTGAGCCTGCTGCTGTGGGTCGTCGCGGCGATGGTCGCGGTGACCGTCGCCAGTTCGCTGCTCGGTGTCGCCCAGACCTGGATCTCCACGACCGTCGGCCAGCGCGTCATGCACGACCTACGCACCCGGGTGTTCACCCACCTGCAGCGACAGTCGCTGAGCTTCTTCACCCGCACCCGCGGCGGCGAGATCCAGTCGCGCCTCACGAACGACATCGGCGGGATGCAGTCGGTGGTCACGTCCACTGCGACGTCCGTGGCCGCCAACATCACCACCGTCGTCGGCACGGTCGTGGCGATGGTCGTGCTCAGCTGGCGCCTCGCGTTGCTGTCACTGATCGTGTTGCCCCCGGCGATCTGGTTGACCCGGCGGGTCGCGATGATGCGCCGCGCCATCACCGCGCGGCAGCAACGCCGCCTCGCCGACCTGCAGACGCAGATCGAGGAGGGCCTGTCCATCAGCGGTGTGCAGCTGGTCAAGACACTCGGCACCGGTCCGGTGCTGTCCGAGAAGTTCGCCCGCACCTCCGATGATCTCGCGGAACTCGAGGTGCACGCGCAACTGTCGGGGCGCTGGCGGATGGCCACGATGAACATCGTGTTCTCCGCGATCCCCGCCGCGCTGTATCTCGTCGCCGGTCTGCCCGCGACGTCCGGCGGCATGACCATCGGCACCCTCGTCGCGTTCACCGGTCTGCAGGCGGCACTGTTCCGCCCGCTGATGAGCCTGCTCGACGTCGGGGTCACCGTCACCGGTTCGCTGGCGCTGTTCAGCCGCATCTTCGAGTACCTCGACCTCGACGTGGAGATCGACGAACCCGCGTCACCCGTGCACGTGGACCGCGACCGCGTCGCCGGCGCCGTACGGTTCGAGGACGTCACGTTCTGCTACGAAGGAGCCCACCGGCCGGCGCTCGACCACGTCGACCTCGAGGTACCCGCCGGGTCGCAGGTCGCGCTGGTCGGTGAGACCGGTTCCGGCAAGACCACCTTCGGTGCGCTCGTCGCCCGTCTCTACGACCCGATGTCCGGTCGCGTGACGATCGACGGCGTGGACCTGCGCGACATGCCGCTCGCGGATGTCGCGGCGCTCGTCGGAGTGGTCTCGCAGGAGACCTATCTGCTGCACGCGACCGTGCGCGAGAACCTGCGCTACGCCGCACCCGACGCGACCGACACCGAGATCGAGGACGCCGCCCGCGCCGCCCGCATCCACGACCTGATCATGTCCCTGCCCGACGGCTACGACACCGTCGTCGGTGCCCGCGGGCACCGCTTCTCCGGTGGGGAGAAGCAACGCCTCGCAATCGCCCGCACTCTGCTGCGTGACCCCAGGATTCTCGTGCTCGACGAGGCGACCAGCGCTCTCGACAACGACACCGAACGCGCGGTGCAACAGGCGCTGGACACCGCCCGCCGGGGGCGCACGACGATCACCATCGCGCACCGACTGTCCACCGTGCGCAACGCCGACGAGATCGTCGTCCTCGATCGCGGTCGCATCGTCGAACGTGGCGAGCACGACGCCCTCGTCGCCCGCGGCGGGCGGTACGCGCGGCTCGTCGCCCGCGGGGAACAGCCGGTGGCGGCGTAGTCACTCCCACCTTCATCCCCACCCTCGCCCCACCTCACCCCCACGCCACCTCACCCCCGCGCCACCCCACCCCCGAGCGAATGTACCTCTCGCTCTATTGATTCGAGCGAACGATACATTCGCTCGGACGGGGGAGGGTACTCGGACAGGGGGAGGCGGTCAGTCGCGGAGGGTCGCGGCCAGTGCCCGCCGCAGTTCGACACGGCTGATCTTGCCGACCCCGGTGACGGGGAACGCGTCGACGAACTGTACCTTGTCGGGGATCTTGTACGCGGCCAATCCGCGCTCGCGCAGGAAGGTCTTGAGCGCGAGTGCTTTCGGGGGTTCTCCCTCGGTCACCACGAACGCGCAGGTGCGTTCGCCCAGGTACTGATCGGGCATCGACACGACCGCGACGTCGAGCACGGCCGGATGCGCGACCAGATGGTTCTCGACCTCCTCGGCGGCGACCTTCTCGCCGCCGCGGTTGATCTGGTCCTTCGCGCGACCCTCGACGACGATGTACCCGGTGTCCGTCACCCGGACGATGTCGCCGGTGCGATAGAAGCCGTCGGGAGTGAATGCTGTCGAATTATGTTCGGGCGCAGCATAGTATCCGCGGATGGTGTAGGGACCGCGGGTGAGCAGATGCCCGGTTTCGCCCGGGGCGACGGGACGATCGTCGTCGTCGAGGACGCGGATCTCGTCGTGCACGCTGATCGGTCGCCCCTGGGTGGTGACGATGGTGTCCTCGTCGTCGTCCAATCGGGTGTAGTTGACCAGACCCTCCGCCATACCGAACACCTGTTGCACGATGCAGCCGAGTTCGGGGTGCACCCGTTTCGCGGCCTCCGCCGGGAACTTCGCGCCCCCGACCTGCATCACCTGCAGCGACGACAGGTCGCGGTCGCTGCGCGGCCTCGCGGCCAGCCACGCCATCGCGAGCGGCGGTACCAGCGACGTCATCGTCACCTTCTCCGATTCGATCAGCGCGAACGCGGTGTCGGGGCTCGGGTCGGGGGCGAGGACGACGGTGCCGCCCGAGTGCAGGACCCCGAGGATGCCGGGAGAACTCATCGGGAAATTGTGCGCGGCCGGCAATACGACCAGCATGCGGGTGTCGGCGTCGACACCGCAGATCCGCGCGGATTCGCGGACGGAGTACAGGTAGTCGGCGTGCGTGCGCGGAATGAGTTTCGGTGTGCCGGTGGTGCCTCCCGAGAGTTGGAGGAAGGCCACCGCGCCGGAATCGAGATCGGCGGCGGGTGCCGGTTCGTGGGCGCGGAGTTCCGCCAGCGGGGTGAACTCGGCGGCATCCCCGGCGACGATCACGTGCGGTGGACGTTCGAGATCGGCGACGACGTCGCGGGCGAGGCCACGATAGTCGAATCCACCGTTCTCGGCCGCCACGACGTAGGCGGCGGCGTCGGAGAACCGGCAGAAGAACCCGATCTCCGCCGACCGGTGCGCGGGCAGCGCGAACACCGGGAGGGCACCGATCCGGAAGACGGCGCACAGCACCTCGACGTACTCGACGATGTTCGGCAGTTGCAGGACCACCCGGTCACCGGCGGTGATCCCGAGTTCGAGCAGGCCCGTGGCGATCCGGGCCGCGGACTCGTCGAGGTCCCGGTACGTCAGACGCTGCTGTTCGCCGCGCGCGTCGGCGCCGATCACGGCGACACGGTCGCCGAATCGTTCGGTGCGTGCCGGCAGGAACTGCGCGAACGTCTCGTCGGTCCAGTACCCGGCGCCGCGGTACAGTTCCGCGAATTCCGGGGGGTAGGGCGCCGTCGCGACGAGGGGACTGCGTCGGATCGCGGAGGTCACGGGGATCCTTTCGAAGGGTGAGGGACGGCGACGATCGTGTCACGCCTGCAGCGTGGCGCCGCCGTCGACGTACAGGGCCTGCATGGTGATGTGCCGGGCGCGGTCGGAGAGCAGGAAGTCGACGGCGTCGGCGATGTCGGAGGGGTCGGCGATGCGTCCGAGGGGGATGCCCACCTTGTACCGACCCGGGTCCCCGGCGATCGCCCCGAGGGCTCCCGCGTCGTCGGTGGGATCGGGCCACAGGGTGCGCTGCATGGCGGTGTCGGTGGAACCCGGCGCAACGATGTTGGCGCGGATTCCGTACTCGGCGAGTTCGAGTCCGGCGATGCGCACGATCATGGTGGCGGCGGCCTTCGACGATCCGTAGGCGCCCATACCCATGCGCGGAACCCCGGCCGAGTTCGATCCGACGACGACGATGGACCCGGCGCGGCGTTCGCGCATCCCGCGCCCGACCGAGCGCAGCACCGAGACGAGCCCGGTGACGTTGACGTCGAAGACGTTCTGCCAGTCGGCGGGATCGGAGTCGAGGACCGATCCGACGGTGAACACGCCGGCGACGTGGGCGAGTGCGCCGATGGGTCCGTGTTCGGTCTCGACCGCGTCGACGGTGGCGTCGACCGCGGCGGGATCGGTGATGTCGAGTTCGTACACGGGGACGGCGGTGCCGACGAGGTCTGCGGTGTCGCGGAGGCCGACGATGTCGCGGTCGGCGAGTGCGACGCGGTGGCCCGATTTCACGAGACGCTGGGCGGTGGCGCGGCCGATACCCTGGGCGGCTCCGACGACGAGGGTGATGGACTCGTTCATTTCGTTACTCCCCAGGCACCGAGAACGGTACCGAATTTGGTTGTGGTTTCTGCAAGTTCATCGTCCGGGTCGGATTCTGCGACGATGCCCCCGCCCGCGTGTGCGGTGAGGGCCGTGCCGTCGGAGTCGAGGACCGCGCCGCGGATGGTGACCATCCATTCGCCGTCGCCGTTCTCGTCGCACCAGCCGAGAGCCCCGGCGTAGAAGCCGCGGTCACCTTCGAGTTCGCGGATCAGATCGCGGGCAGCGGCGGTGGGGGTACCGCAGATCGCCGGGGTGGGGTGCACGGCGAGCGCGAGGTCGAGGGAGGTCGTGGACGGATCGCGGAGACGGCCCGAGATCGGGGTGCCGAGATGCCACAGCTGCGGTGTGCTCATCAGCGAGGGTCGCTCGGGGATGTCGAGCTCGGAGCACAGCGGCGACAGCGAGGAGCGCAGCGAGTCGACGACGTGTGCGTGTTCGCGCAGGTTCTTCACGGAACCGTGGAGGGTCTCGGAGGCGGCCCGGTCGATCTCGGGATCGGGGTGACGCGGCGCGGATCCCGCGAGGGGATGCGCGGTGACGCGATCGCCGACGCGGCGGATCAGAACCTCGGGGCTGGAACCGACGAGATGGTGCCCGGCGAAGCGGGTTCCGGCGGGCGTCAGGTCCACCGAGTAGCCGTTGCCTGCGGTGTCGTGCGCGACCAGTGCGGCGAGCAGGGATTCGGGAGTGACCGGCGCGGCGGCGGTGAGTACCAGGGATCGGGCGAGCACGACCTTCGCGAGGTCCACGCTGTCGGACCGCAGCAGGGCGAGTGCTGTGTTCACACGGTCGATGTGTTCGTCCTCGGCGGGGAGGGTCGCGGTGATGCGGATGGTCGGCAGCGCCGGTGCGGGAGCCCGGAGCGATCCGGAGGAACGGCACAACTCTCGTGGTGCGGTGAGCGCCGACGGGTGGTCGGGATCGAACGGGAGGGCTCCGACGACGGAGCGGATCCGCCCGTCGCGCAGGGCGGTGGCGGCATCGGTCGCGGAGTCGAATCGGTCGTGGACGCCGACGGCGGTCACTGTTCCGTGCGGCCGGTACAGCGCGAACGGTGCTGTTCCCGTCCGCGCGGCGTCGGTGCCGTGCTCGGCGACGGTCGGTGCCTGCATGTGCGCACACCTCTCGGGTAAGCGGTACGGGGGGCGGTCGTGCCGGACACAACCACGAGCGAACATATACGGTTAGGCTAACCTCCGGTATGGCTCGGAGTCGCGTGGTGCCCGGAAACGGTCGTGTGATCCTGTCGGGCCCATGGCAAATCGATGCGCGATCGAGGAGGAAACTAGCGTGTCCGCATGTGCGGGGGATCCGGCCCTGCAGCTCACACGGGCCCAGTCGGGCGTATGGTTCGCGCAGCAGTTGGCACCCGACAACCCGATCTTCAACACGTCCGAGTGCATCGAACTGCGTGGCGACGTCGATCTCGCCGCCGCGGCCCGCGCGATCCGACTGGCCGCCGACGAGTCCGAGGTGCTCGTCGCCGCATTCGAGACGCTGGCCGACGGAACGGTCGTCCAGTACCCGGGTCGCCGCGCCCTCGCCGACCCCCCGATCGTGGACCTGCGCGCCGAGACCGATCCGTGGCAGGCCGCGCAGGACTGGATGACCCGTGATCTGGCACAGGTCATCGACCCCGCCGCCGATCTCTGCGTGCGCGCGGCCGTCCTGCAGGTGGCCGACGACCGGGTCGTGCTGTACCTGTGCGGTCACCACCTCGTGCTCGACGCATACGGCTTCGGGTTGTTCAACCGGCGCATCGCCGAGCACTACACCGCGTCGGTGACCGACGGTGAGGTGCCCGCGGCGCGCTTCACGCAGGTCGAGCCGGTGGTCGCGGAGGAAGCGGACTACCGCGACAGCGAGGCGTTCGCGGCCGACCGCGAGTTCTGGGCCGCGTACCTCGCCGACATCGAGGAGGCGGCGACTCTGCGACCGGGCCCCGGCGGCATCGCACGTCGTTCGTGCGCGGTGCGTTTCACCCTCGACGCAGAACAACAGCGGGCTCTCGCTGCGCTCGGCCGGACGGTGCGGGGAGCCTGGGGCGACGCGGTGACCGCACTCGTCGCCGCATACCTGCGTACCGCCACGGGACGCGAGGACCTCACGATCGGGTTCCCGGTGATGAACCGGCTCGGCAGCGCAGCGCTGAACGTGCCGATGTCCGCCGTCAACGTCGTTCCCATGCGCCTGCACCCCACCGCGGCCGACACGATGTCCACGCTCGTCGGTCAGGTGCGGGAATCGATCGCCGCGTGCCGCGACCACTATCGCTACCGCGGCGAGGACATCCAACGCGACCTCCGCCTCCCCGCGGGATCGCGGGGTGTCATCGGCCCGTCCGTCAACGTGAAACCGTTCGGGGACGTGCTGCGGTTCGGGCAGATCCGCGGATCGGTGCACTCGGTTGCACGAGGCCCCCTGCAGGACTTCATGATCACCGTCCGTCCCCTGGACGAGAGCGCGGGTCTGGAGGTGTTCGTCGACGGAGACGCCGACGTCTACGCCCGCGACGACCTGCACGTCCATGCCGCACGCCTCGAGCATCTCTTCGCGACGGTCGCCGACATCGGACACGACACGCCGCTCGCCCGCGTGCGGATGCTCGGTGACGACGAGTACGACCGGATCCTGCGCGAATGGGCCGGCCCGGTCGAGATCGCCGTCGACCCGGACCTGACGCTGACCGATCTGCTGCACCGGCAGGTGACCGAGAACCCCGACCGTGCCGCAGTGGCCGATGCCGACACGACGCTGACGTTCGCGCAGTTCGCGTCGCGGGTGAACGTCCTCGCCCGGCGACTGATCGCGCACCGCGGCCCCGCTCGACCCGAGCATCGGATCGCGATCGCCGTGCCCCGCACCGTCGACGCGCTCGTCGCGATCTTCGCCGTCCTCGAATCCGGTGCCGCCTACGTGCCCCTCGACGTCGATCAGCCCGTCGAGCGGTTGGCCCACGTCCTCGCCGACTCGGCACCCGGGTGCGTGCTCACCACCGTCGCGACGGACGCGCGGATCGCGTCGATACCCCATGCACCCGAACGGATCCGGCTCGACGATCCGGACACGGTCGATCTGCCCGACGACCCGGTCACCGACGGTGAGCGCGGGCTCGTGACGACTCCGGACTCGACCGCGTACGTCATCCACACGTCCGGATCGACGGGCCGCCCCAAGGGGGTGCTCGTGCCGCATCGCGGCCTGGTCCACCTGTTCCACAGTCACCGCGCGCAGGTGTACTCGCGGGCCGCGCACGAATCCGGCCGAGACCACCTGCACGTCGGCCACGCGTGGTCGTTCGCGTTCGATGCATCCTGGCAGCCGCAGTTGTGGATGCTCGCCGGTCACACCGTGCACATCGTCGACGAGGTCGCCCAGCGCGATGCAACACTGCTCGCGGCGCAGGCCGCGCGCGAGAACTGGGACTTCGTGGAGTTGTCGCCCGCCCAGCTCGAACAGATCCTCGACGACGAACTGCTGCCCGCGGCATCCGTCCCGACAGTCGGGTTCGGCGGTGACGCGGTGACCGAGCGTCTCTGGCAGGAGTTGCGCACCCGCCACGGTGCCGCGTTCAACTTCTACGGACCCACCGAATGCACCGTCGATTCGCTCGTCGCGGACGTCCGCGACTCCGACACACCCGTCGTGGGGCGGCCCGTCGCGAACCTGCGCGCACACATCCTCGACAGCGGTCTCGCGCCGGTTCCTCCGGGGGTGGAGGGAGAGCTGTACCTGTCCGGTCCCGGTGTGGTCCGGGGGTATCTGGGTGCACCGGCCGCCACCGCGTCGCGCTTCGTCGCGAATCCGTTCGCCGGGGGAGAGACCGCCCACGCCCGCCTGTACCGTACCGGCGACCGCGGGCTGTGGACCGGGGACGGACGCATCGTGTACCGCGGACGCGGTGACGGCCAGGTCAAGGTGCGCGGATTCCGCATCGAACTCGGTGAGGTCGACACGGCGTTGCTGCGTCTGCCCGGGGTCGCCCGCGCGGTGACCGTGGCGCGCACCGACGCATCCGGAATCGCGCGGCTCGTCGCGTATCTCGTCGGCGACGACGTTCCGGAACCGGCGGTCGCGCGGACCCTGCTCGGTGAATGGTTGCCCGGCTACATGGTGCCGTCGGCGATCGTCGCCCTCGACGAGTTGCCGCTGACCGCCAACGGCAAGCTCGACCGCAGGGCACTTCCCGCCCCCGATTTTGCGGCGCTCGTATCGTCGCGGGCCCCGGAGACCGAACTCGAACGGGCGCTGTGCGGCATCTACGCCGACATCCTCGGACTCGACTCCGTCGGCGCCGACGACGACTTCTTCGCGCTCGGTGGACATTCGCTGTCCGCCGCGAAACTGCTCGCCCGGATCCGGAACGAACTCGGAGTGGAACCGACCATCCGCACCGTGTTCGACCATCCGGTGGTGGCGGATCTGGCTGCCGCGTGCGCCGACGCGGAGGGCACCGTCGATCGGCCGCTGCTCGTCCCGCAGCGCCGCGGCGACCTCGCGCCGCTGTCGCACGCCCAGCAACGGCTGTGGTTCCTGTTCGCGATGGAGGGGCCGAGCCCGACCTACAACGTCCCGGTCACCGTACGATTGCACGGCGCCCTCGACCACGACGCGCTGCGCAGGGCCGTCGGTGACGTGCTGACCCGGCACGAGAGCCTGCGCACCGTCCTCCTCGACCGCGACGGCACCGGGATGCAGCGGGTCCTCGACGTACCCGGGGCTCCCGGTGGTCCCGAGACACCGTTCGCGGTGGTACCGGTCACCGAGGACACCCTCGACGCCGAGTTGGTGGCGCAGGCCCGGCACGGATTCGACCTCGAACACGAGGTTCCCCTGCGGGTCCGGTTGCTGACGCTCGGCCCCGACGAGAGCGTGCTGCTGCTGCTCGCCCACCACGTGGCGAGCGACGAGTTGTCGACTCCGCTGCTCATGCGCGATCTCGGTGGCTTCTACGCCGCGCGCACCGGAGACGCACCGTACACACCCGAGCCGTTGCCCGTGCAGTACGCGGACTTCGCGATCTGGCAGCGCACACTGCTCGGCGAACTGGACGACGAGAACAGTCTGGCGGCACGGCAGGTGGCGTTCTGGCGTGATCGGCTGGCCGGGTTGCCGACGGAACTCGACCTCGTCACCGACCGGCCGCGTCCCACGGTCGCCTCGTATGCGGGCGGCAGCGTCGAGCACACCGTTCCGGCGCGCCTGGCCGATGCGGTCCGCGCGACCGGTCGGGACACCGGCACGACGATGTTCATGATGGTCCATGCCGCGGTCGCCCTGGCCCTGTCGCACAGCGGTGCCGGTGACGACATCCCGCTCGGCTCCCCGACCGCGGGCCGGCCCGCACCCGAACTCGACGACCTCGTCGGCTTCTTCGTCAACATGGTGGTCCTGCGCACCGACCTGACCGGCGACCCGACCGTGCGTGAACTGCTCGGGCGCATCAGGGATTCCGACCTCGCCGCGTACGCGAATCAGGACGTGTCGTTCGACCGGGTGGTCGACGCGCTCAACCCCGAACGCAGCGCCGCCCGGCATCCGCTGTTCCAGGTGATGGTCCAGTACCAGAGCCCGCCGGCGCTCACCGCGTTCGCCGATCTCGCTCCGTCGGTGTCGTTCGTGTCCAACGACACCGCGATGTTCGACCTGAGCTTCGACGTGATCGAAGCACCCGGCGGAAGTCTGCGTGTGCGTGTCGAATACGCGCGGGAGTTGTACGACGAGTCGACGGCCGCGGCGTTCGCGGGGCGCGTCGTCCGGGCGTTCGCCGCGCTCGCCGGCGATCCGGAGCGCCGGGTGGCCCGCCTGGATCTGCTCGGCGACGACGAGCGTGCATGGCTGTGTGCGGGCCGGCCGGGTGCGGCCGTGGCGCCGCTGGCGGATCTCCCGGACACGCTCCACGGCTTGTTCGCGCGGTCGGTGGCGTCGACGCCGCACGATCTCGCGATGGTGTCGCCGACCGCGACGACGACCTTCACCGAACTCGACGTGTGGTCCAACCGCATCGCGCGCTACCTCGTCGATCGGGGAGTGGGGGCCGAATCCGTGGTGGCCCTGATGCTCCCACGTGACGGTGTGGTGGTGGCCGCGATCCTGGGTGTGTGGAAGGCCGGTGGCGCATACCTCGCGATCGATCCGAACCATCCGGACGACCGGATCGAGTTCATGCTGCGCGACGCCGCCGCGACGGTCGTGCTGGACCCCGCCGCGATCGCCGACGCGCAGCGGTATCCGGGTGGTCCGCTCGCCGACACGGACGTGCGTTCGCCCGCCCGCACCGACAACGCCGCGTACGTCGTCTACACGTCGGGTTCGACCGGTACCCCGAAAGGCGTGGTGGTCCCGCATCGCGGTGTGGTGAACCTGTGGGAGACCGTACGCACGCGGACGTTCGGCGATCCCACCGTCACCCGACGCTCGGTGCTGCTCAGCTACACGTTCACGTTCGACTCGTCGATGGATCCGCTGCTGGCGATGCTCGGTGGTCATGCCGTCCACGTTCTCGCCGAGGACCTGCTCGCCGACGCGGAGGCGATCGTCGCGTACGTACGCGACCGGCGGATCGACGGGTTGGACTGCGGGCCGGTGTTGATGACGCAGTTGGTCGCGCACGGACTGCTCGATCCCGGTGCGGCCCATCGCCCGGCGATCATTGCGCTCGGCGGCGAGGCGGTTCCGGCGGAGTTGTGGTCGACCTTGGCCACCGCCCCGGATCTGCACGCGGTCAACATGTACGGGCCCACGGAGTGCACCGTCGACTCCGCCGGGTCGGTCCTGACCGCGGACACCGGTCCGCACATCGGTGTACCCATCGAGGGTGGGCGTGCCCTGGTGCTCGATCGTCGGCTCCGTCCGGTGCCGCCGGGTGTGGCCGGTGAACTGTACATCGGTGGCCCGCACGTCACGCGGGGGTATCTGGGCCGGCCGGGTATGAGTTCGGGCCGGTTCGTCGCGGACCCGTTCGGTCGACCGGGCGCGCGGCTGTACCGCACCGGCGACGTGGTGCGCTGGGCGGGAGCGGATCCCGTGCTCGAGTATCTCGGACGTAGTGACGATCAGGTCAAGATCCGCGGCTTCCGTGTCGAACCGGGTGAGATCGAAGCGGTGCTGGCCGCGCACCCGACGGTCGCGGGTGTCGTCGTGATCGCCCGCGAGGACGAACCCGGTCGCACTCGACTCGTGGGTTATGTCGTCGCCGAGCCGGACGCGGTCGTCGACACCGACGAACTGCGCGGGTGCGTCGCCGCCCGACTGCCCGAGCACATGGTGCCCGCGGCGATCGTGGTGCTCGACGCGTTCCCCGTCACCGCGAACGGCAAGATCGATCGCAATGCGCTGCCCGCGCCGGTGTTCGCGCCCACGGCGGCCGCACGCCCACCGGTCGACGACACCGAGCGTCGGTTGTGCGCGGTGATCGCCGCGGTGCTCGGTCTCCACACGGTCGGGCCCGACGACGACTTCTTCGCGCTCGGTGGGGATTCGATCGTCTCGATCCAGCTGGTGTCGAAGGCGCGTGCGGCAGGGCTGCGGTTCACTGCCCGGCACGTGTTCGAACACCGGACCGCTGCGGGCCTGCGTCGGGTCGCCGAGGTCGGTGCGGTGGCCGGTGCGGTGGATGCGGCCGCGGCGTCGGGCACGGTGCCCGCCACACCGATCGTGCACGACATGCTCGACCGGGGCGGCCCGTACGACAGGTACGCGCAGTCCCGCCTGCTCCGCACTCCCGCGGGCCTGACCGTCGCGACGCTCACCGATGCCGTGCAGGCGCTGCTGGACGTGCACGACGCGTTGCGCTCGGTGTTCGACGGGCACGCCCGTGCGCTCGAGGTGTCGCCGGTGGGTGCCGTCCGGGCGGCCGATGTGATCACGGTCGTCGATGTGGCGGGGGTCGGCGACCTGTCGGCGGTGATCGGAGCCGCGACGCAGGACGCGTACGGCCGGCTCGCGCCGAGTGCGGGTGTGCTCGTGCAGGTGGTGTTCTTCGATGCCGGTCCGGGCCGGGAGGGCCGCATCCTGATCGCCGTGCACCACCTCGTCGTCGACGGTGTGTCCTGGCGGATCCTGGTGCCCGATCTCGTCGACGCGGTGGCCGGCCGGGCACTGGTGCGATCGGGGACGCCGCTGCGGGCGTGGGCGAAGGGTCTGCTCGACGCGGTGCCCACCCGGCGGGCCGAGGCGGCGCTCTGGCAGCGGATGACCGCACCGCACGGCCGGGTCTCGGTGGCGGCCCGCGCGATCGATCCGAGTCGGGACACGATGTCGGGTACCGCCGTCGTCCACGTGGAGGTTCCGTCGGCGGTCACCGACGCGCTGCTCACCACCGTTCCCGAGCGGTTCCACGCGCGGATCGACGACGTGCTGCTCACCGCTCTCGCCCTGGCGACCTCGAGGGCGCGCGGCAGCGGCGCCCTCGTCGTGGATCTGGAAGGGCACGGACGCGAGGAACAGGTGGTCGACGGCGCGGACCTCTCACGCACGGTGGGCTGGTTCACGACGATGTATCCCGTTCGTCTCGACGTCACGGGTCTCGACGTCGAGGGTGCTTTCGCGGGTTCCGACGTCGCCGGTGAGGCGCTCAAGCGGATCAAGGAACAGCTCCGTGAGATCCCCGACAACGGAATCGGATTCGGGATGCTGCGGCATCTGGACCCCGATCGCGGACGGGACCTCGCGGTGGCGGCGGCGCCGGAGATCGGCTTCAACTACCTGGGCCGCTTCACGCTGGGGGAGAGCGACGGCGGCCCGTGGTCGGGTGCCCCGGAGGCGGCGGCGATGTCCGGCGCCACCGAACCCGCCATGCCGGTCTCGCATGCCGTCGAGATCGGTGTCCTCACCGAGGACACTTCCGAGGGCCCGGTGCTGCGCGGCACGTTCGGATACAGCCCGGGGCTCGTGTCGGAACAACTCGTCGCGACGCTGGCCGAGTACTGGGTCGGTGCCCTCGGTGCGCTGGCGGGTCACGCCGAGGTCGACGGGGCGGGCGGATTCACCCCCTCGGACCTGACGCTGACGGATCTGGACCAGTCGGAGATCGACGAGTTCTCGCTCGAATTCGGGTGAATCGGGCGCTCGACGCGATTGGATGATCGGTTAGCCTAACCGAACGCGTCGGGTGGACAGCGCCCGGCGAACGAGACCACACTAGGAGAAACACAATGGGGTTCCTGGAACGCCGCGGGGCGCGCAGCGCTCTGGTACTGGGTGCGGCGGCCGTGCTGACCGCCGGATTGGCGGGGTGCAGCAGCGACACCGACGAGGGCGCCGGCACCGAGGTGGCGCTGCGCAGCTTCGAAGCCCAGAACGGGACGATCGAGATCCCGGTCGATCCGCAGCGCATCGTCGCGTGCGGGTACGCGGCCTTCCCGCTCATCCAGGCCGATGCGAACCTCGCTGCGGTGTGCGAGTGGACCCGCGAGATCGACAACATGGACGACGAGACCCTCGCCGCCTACGAGGCGCTGCCGAAGGTCGCGCCGGACGCGGCGGTCGCCGAACTCGACTACGAGGCCGTCACCGCCGCCGACCCCGACCTGATCATCATGGGTGTTCCTGCCCGGGCGCAGGAGGAACTCGACATGGCCAAGCTGGAGGCACTCGCCCCGGTCGTGTTCCTCGGCCCCACCGACCCCGGCCAGTGGCGTGAACTCGGCGAGCAGTACGCCGACGCCGCAGGTGTCTCGGACAACTACGGCGAGTTCAAGGCGCAGTACGAGGCGCGCGCCGCCGAGATCTCCGAGAAGTACGCCGACACCTTCGGCGGCCTGAGCTTCGCGGGTCTGTGCAGCGTGTGCGGCATCGAACCCGGTGAGTTCTTCCGCGAGTACGCGTCGTCGTACACCACGAACCTGTTCGACGACCTCGGCTTCGATTTCCCGGGTGAGCCGGCCGATCCGGAGGACGTCCACGGTGAGTACCTGTCGCTCGAGCGTATGCCCGAGAACCTCGCCGACGCCGACGTGATCATCTACGGTGTCGAGGCCGACGGCTCCATTCCCGCCGAGATGCAGGCGGTGTTCGACTCCCCGCTGTGGCAGAACCTGCCCGCCGTCCAGGCCGGGAACGTGCTCGGTATCCAGCACGCCAACGCGGCCACCTACGAGACGGCGCTGCTCGCGCTCGACTCGATCGACGCCGGACTCGAACAGCTGCCGGCGAACCAGCCGGCGCAGTGATCCGATCACGCACGTGATCCGAGTTCACCGGCGGTGACTCCACGACGGGCACGGCTCCGAGATTCCCGACTCGGGGCCGTGCCCGACGTGTTCGCTCCGAACCTCTCCCACGAAAGAAGCCATGTCCCGCTCCACCGCGCTCGAAGACATCGTTCCGCTCTCGCCGCTGCAGCACGGTCTGCTCTATCTGAGCACGATCGCGGTCCCGGACCCCGCCGCGGGTGGTGACGCCACCGCCGCCGACCCCGACGTGTACACCGTGCAGTCGGTGCTGCGCCTCACCGGTGGTGTGGACGAGAGCCGGATGCGGACGTCCGCGCAGGCGCTGCTCGACCGGCACGCCGCGTTGCGCACGTGCTTCCGCCCCCGCAAGGACGGGCGGGTCGCCGGTCTCGTCGTCAAGGGAGTCGAAGTTCCCTGGCGCAGTGTCGATCTCGACGACATGTCCGGTGTCGATGCGGAGACCGCGGTGCAGGAGCTGCTGGACGCCGACCTGCGCGAGAGGTTCGATCTCGCCCGGCCCCCGCTGGTGCGGTGGATCCTCGTTCGTGTCGGTGCCGACGACGTGCGTCTCGTGCTCACCGCCCACCACATCGTCGTCGACGGCTGGTCCACGCCGATCCTGGTTCGTGAACTGTTGGAGATCTACGCGGCCGGCGGAACCGCGGGCACACTGCCGCCGGTGCGCCCGTACCGTGACTACCTGGCCTGGCTGGACCGGCAGGACGGTGACGCGGCACGGACGCTGTGGCGCGAGAGCCTGTCGGGGCTGACCGAGCCGACCCTCGTCGCGCCGCCCGGTGCCACACGAACCGGAGGACGGTGCGACGTCCTCGACGTCGCGGTACCCGACGACCTGCTCGACCGGCTCACCGCGTCGACCCGGGACGCCGGCGTCACCCTCAACACCGTTCTGCAGACGGCCTGGGCCCTGCTCCTGTGCGGACTGACCGGACGCGACGACATCGTGTTCGGGGCCGTGGTCTCCGGGCGTCCCCCCGAACTGGCCGGTGTCGAATCGATGGTCGGCCTGTTCGTCAACACGGTGCCCGTCCGTGTCGCACTCGACCCGGCAGCGACCGTCACCGAGCTGCTGCGCGCCGTCCAGCTCGAACAGTCGCGCACCGTCGACCACCAGTATCTGGGCCTGGCCGACCTGCAACGCGACGCCGGCACCGGAGAACTGTTCGACACCCTCACCGTCTTCGAGAGCTACCCGGTCGATCGCGACGCCCTCGACCGCGCGCAACGCGACGGCGGTATCCGCATCGCCGAGGTCGCGGGCCGCGACGCCACGAACTATCCGCTCGTGCTCACCGCCGGGGTCGCGGACACCCTCGTCGTCCGACTCGACTACCGCCCCGGTGTGTTCACCGTCGCCGACGCCGAAGCGCTCGCCGCGCGGCTCGTCACGATCCTCGAGGCGCTGGCCGATGCACCGCACACGCGGGTCGCGGCGCTCCCGGTACTGTCCGCCGCGGAGCGGAACCGCATCCTCGGACGCCGGTCCGCGGCGGCACCCGCCCCGGCCGCGGCCGGCACGGTCGCCGACATTCTCGCTGCCCGGTTCCGCGCGCACCCCGACAGGACGGCCGTCGTGTGCGGGGACGACCGACGGACCTTCGCCGAGCTGGGGTCGGCATCCACACGGCTGGCCCGTCACCTGCTCGCGCACGGCGTCGGACCCGACGACCGGGTCGGCCTCGCACTGCCGCGCACCGCGGCGATGATCGAGGCGATCGGCGCGGTGCTCTGCGCCGGAGGCGCCTACCTGCCGCTCGACCCGACATACCCCGCGGATCGGCTGCGGCACATGATCACCGACGCGGCCCCGCGGGTCGTGGTGACCACCGCGTCCGTGGCGGAGTCGCTCGGTGAGGTCCTCGGCGGTGTCGACGTGCTCGTGCTCGACGACCCGGCCGTGCAGTCCGATCTCGCGGCGCTCACCGACGAACCGGTCACCGACGCCGATCGGCGCACCCCGTTGCTGCCCGGGCACGCCGCCTACGTCATCTACACCTCCGGCTCCACCGGAACCCCGAAGGGCGTCGTCGTCACGCACGGCAATCTCGCTGATCTACATGCTGCACAGCGTGACTCGATGATGCTCGACGGCCACCGCGGACCGCGTGACGGACAGTGGCAGGTGCTGCTGACGTACCCGTTCGCGTTCGATTCCGCGGTCGCCGCGCTGACCTGGCTGTTCGAAGGACACGTTCTGCACGTGCTCGGCGACGACCACCGTACCGACGTCGAGTTCGTCGTCGGATACGTGCGCGAGCACCGCATCGACCACGTCGACGCCGTTCCCGTGCTCATGAGCGGTCTGCTCGACGCGGGTCTGCTCGACGAGCACGCGCACCGCCCCGCCAAGATCACGGTCGGCGGTGAGGCCGTCGCCACCGCATTGTGGGCGCGTCTCGCGTCCGCCACCGGTGTCGAGGGGTTCAACTGCTACGGGCCGACGGAGTGCACCGTCGACGCCGCCTACGCGCCCGTCACGGGCACGACCGTCACGATCGGCGGACCCACACCCGGAACCCGCCTGTACGTGCTCGACCGGTGGCTGCGACCCACCCCCGAGGGCGTCGCGGGTGAACTCCACATCGCCGGAACCGGTGTCACCCGAGGGTATCTCGGCAGGTACGCGCTGACCGCCGAGCGGTTCGTCGCCGACCCCTACGGCCCGGTGGGAGGGCGGATGTACCGGACCGGTGATCTCGTCCGGTACCGGTCGGACGGCAAGCTCGAGTACGTCGGACGCGACGACCACCAGGTGAAGATCCGGGGCTTCCGGGTCGAACTCGGCGAGATCGAAGCGGCACTCGACGCGCAGCCGGGCGTCCGCGCATCCGTCGTCGTCGCCCACACGGACGACACCGGCATCGTGCGGCTCGTCGGCTACATCACCGGAGTCGGAATCGACCGTGCCGCAGTCCGAACCGCGCTCACCCGATCGCTGCCCGACTACATGGTGCCCGCGCTCGTCGTCGAACTCGACGTGCTGCCGTCGACCCCGAACGGCAAGGTGGACCGGGCAGCGCTCCCGGCGCCCGACTTCGCCGCCCTCGCCGGTTCCGGTGCGCCGCGCACCGACACCGAGCGAGCCCTGTGCGCCGCGATCGCCGAGGTGCTCGGCCTCGACCGTGTCGGTGTGGACGACGACTTCTTCGCTCTCGGTGGTGATTCGATCGTCTCCATCCAGCTCGTCGGGCGTCTGCGTGCCGAAGGGCTGTCGGTGAGCGCACGCCAGGTGTTCGAGTTGCGGACCGCTGCGGCACTCGCCGCCGCGTGCGACGCGCCGGTCACCGGGGCGTCGACGCGCACCGCCCTCGCGCCGACCGGAGACGTACCGATCACACCGATCGTGCGTGAGACCCTCACCCACTCCACCACCGCGCTGCGACGATTCACCCAGTCGCGTCTGCTCGTCGCACCCGTCGGACTCGACACGGCCCACCTCGTCGCCGGCGTCGGTGCGCTCCTGACCGCCCACCACATGCTGCGGTCGCGTTTCGTCGCCGGCGACACCGCGTCCTGGACGGTGCCCGAGCATGTGCCGGACGCGGCCGCACTGGTACGGCGCGTCGACGTCGCCGGCGCCGACGAAGGCCGGTGGCGCACGTTGTTCGACGAGGCCCGGGACCGTGCGCTCGATGCCCTCGACCCCGCCGCGGGAGTGCTGGTGCAGGTGGTGTTCTTCGACCGGGGTCCTTCCGTCGCCGGGCGGATTCTCGTCGTCGTCCACCATCTGGTCGTCGACGGCGTGTCCTGGCGAATCATCGTGCCGGACCTGGCCGCGGCCGTCGCAAAGGCCCGCCGCGGTGAGTCCGCCGCGGTGGACCCCGCCGGCACGTCGTTCCGCGACTGGGCGACGGCGCTGGCCGCCGCCTCCGACTCGGAGCGGATCGCGGCGTCGTGGCCGGCGTGGCAACGCGCGATCGACGCCGGCACCGGCGTCGACGAGCCGGTGCTCGGCAGCCGCCCGCTGGATCCGGTGCGTGACACCGTCGCGACGTCGGCGTCGGTGCAGGTGCGTCTGCCCGCCGACGTGACCCGCCGACTCCTCACCACCGTTCCCGCCGCTCTGCGCGCCGGTGTCCCGGACGTGTTGCTCACCGCCCTCGCCGTCGCGGTGACCTCGGTGCGCGGGGGCTCGTCCCTGCGCGTGCACCTCGAGGGGCACGGGCGTGAGGAACAGATCGTTCCGGGGGTCGACCTGTCGCGGACGGTGGGCTGGTTCACCTCGCTGTATCCGGTGGTGCTCGACCTCGGTGGCCCGGGCGGCGAAGCGACCGACCGTGCCCTCGACCGTGCCCTGGCACACGTGCGGGAAGCGCTCGCCGCGGTGCCCGACAACGGAATCGGATTCGGGGTGCTGCGGCACCTCGCGCCGCACGTCGCCGACCGGTTCGCGGGCTACCGTCCACCCGAGGTGATGTTCAACTACCTCGGACGCATGACCCTGGGCGAATCGTCGTCCGAACCGTGGTCGGGTGCACCCGAAGCCGGATCACTGGGCGGATCGGTGGACGGCTCCGCCCCGCTCGACCACGTCCTGTACGTCGACGCGGTCACCGACGACGGTGCGGACGGTGCGATCCTGAGCGCCGAGTTCCGTTTCGCGACCGGAGTGCTCGACGAGGAGACGGTACGGTCCGTCGTGGATCGTTGGCGGGAAGTTCTCGTTGCCGCCGCAGCGGACGTCGTGGCTGCGGCCCCGCCGATTCCCTCGGAGATCACCGCGAGCGGACTCGGCGTCGACGACCTGCTCTCGTTGCACGCCGCGGTGCCGGGCGGACTCGCCGACGTGGTACCCCTGACACCGCTGCAGCGGGGCATGTACTTCCTGTCCGGACTCGACACCGACGGCGTGGACGTCTACACCATGCAGTCGGTGCTCGATCTCGACGGCACCCTCGACCTCGACGTGCTGCGGCGGAGCATCGCGCTGCTCGTCGAACGGCACTCGGTGCTGCGCACCGGATTCCGGCTGTCGCCGGTGGGCACTCCGATCGGTGTCGTGGCTCGATCGGTGCCGTGCCCCTTCGAGATCGCCGACCTGTCGGCGGGACCCGACCCGATCGGCCGCGCCGACGCACTCGTCGCCGAGGACCGTCTCCGCCGGTTCTCCGCCGACACCGCACCGCTCGTTCGGTTCACCGCGGCGCTCCTCTCCCCGACGCACACGCGACTGGTGTTCACCGCGCACCACCTGCTGCTCGACGGCTGGTCGACGCCGCTGCTGGTGCAGGAACTCCTGCAGATCTACGCGGCCGGCGGCGACACCTCCGGCCTGGCACCGGTGGTGTCGTTCACCGACTACCTCACGTGGCTGGGCCGGCAGGACGCGGAGGACGGACTCCGGGTCTGGGCCGCTGCGCTCGACGGGGTCACCGAACCGACGCTGGTGGCACCCGCCGGGACCTCTCTGCGGGCCGAACTACCGGATGAGACCCCGGTGCCCGTCCCCGACGGCCTCACCGAGCGGCTCCGCGCACGGAGCCGGGAACTCGGAGTCACCGTCAACACGATCGTGCAGACCGCCTGGGGACTGCTCGTCGGCTCGATGCTCGGCCGCAGCGACGTCGTGTTCGGGGCGGTCGTCTCGGGCCGGGCCCCGGAGGTCGCGGGCTCCGAGACGATGATCGGCCTGTTCATCAACACCGTTCCCGTGCGGGTGCAGGCCGATCCGCACGAGAGGGTCCCGGCTCTGCTGCAACGGGTTCAGGCGGAACAGAACCGGCTCATGGATCGGCATCACGTCGGATTGTCCGACATCCAGCGCACCGTCGGCGTCGGTGAACTCTTCGACACCCTCGTGGTGTTCGAGAACTATCCGGTGGACCGGGACGCGCTCGAACGTGCCCAGGAGGAAGGCGGCATCCGCGTCGCCGCCATCGCGGGCGCGGATGCGACCAACTTTCCGCTCGCGCTGACCGCGGCGCTCACCGATCGGCTGGTGCTCGCCCTCGACCACCAGCGCTGCGTGTTCGACGCCCCGCAGGTCGAGGTGCTGGGGGAACGCCTCGTCCGGATCCTCGCCGCGCTCGCGGACGACGGTGGCACGGTCGCCGCGGTGCCGACCCTGTCCGCAGCAGACCGCGACCTGCTGCTCGGTTCCTGGGCGGAAGCGCGCCCGGCACCGCGGACCGGAGCCGACACCGTCGCCGCGCTGCTCGACGCGCAGGTCGACCGGACACCGGATGCCGTCGCCGTGGTGGCCGGGGACGCGACCCTGACCTTCGCCGAACTCGGTGACCGATCGGCCCGCCTGGCCCGGATGCTCATCGCGTCCGGTGTCGGGCCCGACACCCCGGTGGCGCTGATGCTGCCGCGTTCCGAACACATGATCGTGGCGATCACCGCTGTGCTCGCCGCCGGCGGCGCCTACGTGCCGATGGATCCGACGTACCCGGCGGATCGGCTCGCGCACATGATGTCCGACGCCCGCCCCGCGGTCGTCGTGACGACCCGTGCGGTCACGTTCGGTCACGCGGTATCGGTGCCCGCGATCGTGCTCGACGACCCGCCGGTGAGCGATGAACTCGCCGCGCTGTCGGGCGCACCGGTCACCGATCGTGATCGCCGGACCCCGCTGCGACCGGACAACACCGCCTACGTCATCTACACCTCCGGTTCGACGGGACAGCCCAAGGGTGTGGCGGTGACCCACGACAACCTGCTGGATCTGCACGCGGCGCAACGCGCGACGGTGATGGGCGGGCAGCCCGGCCGGCCGTGGCGGGTGCTGTTGACCTATCCGTTCGCGTTCGATTCGTCGCTCGCGTCGCTGGCATGGATGTTCGACGGGCATGCCGTCCACATCCTCGACGACGAGCAGCGCACCGACCCGGCCGGGATCGTCGAGTACGTCCGACGGCACAGAATCGACCAGATCGACACGGTGCCGGTGCTCATGGCCCGACTGCTCGACGCGGGCCTGCTCGACGGTGACACGACCCCGTCGAAGCTCGTCGTCGGTGGTGAGGCGGTGACCCCGGCGCTGTGGCGACGGCTCGCCGATTCCGCCGCGGAGGCATACAACTTCTACGGACCCACCGAGAACACCGTCGACGCTGCATTCGCCCGCATCACAGGGGATTCGGTGAAGATCGGTGGACCGACACCGGGATCGTCGGTGTACGTCCTCGACGGGTGGCTCAGACCCGTTCCACCCGGCGTCGCCGGTGAACTGTACGTCGCCGGTGGGGGTGTGACCCGCGGCTACCTGCGGCGGCCCGCACTGACCTCCGGCCGATTCGTACCCGACCCCTACGCCGGGGACGGCACGCGCATGTACCGCACCGGCGACGTGGTGCGCCGTCTCGGTACCGGCGAACTCGAATACGTCGGTCGCGACGACGACCAGATCAAGATCCGTGGGCACCGCGTCGAACTCGGCGAGGTCACGGCCGCGCTCACCGAGCTGGTCGACGGCCGTGACGCCGCGGTCGTGGCACACACCGATGCCCGCGCGGTGACCCGACTCGTCGGGTACGTCGCCGCCGGCGGACACGACGGAGACGATGCCGGCACGCACGTCGCCGAGCTCCGCGCCGCACTCGCCGATCGCCTGCCCGACTACATGGTTCCCTCGCTGGTCCTGGCGCTGCCGGTGCTGCCGCTGACACCGAACGGCAAGATCGACCGTAAGGCGTTGCCCGAACCGGACTTCACCTCCCTCGTCGGTACGGGCGACCCGCGCACCCCGACCGAGTCGACGATCGCCGCTGCGTTCGCGGCCACCCTCGGGCTCGACCGCGTCGGCGTCGAGGACGACTTCTTCGCGCTGGGTGGCGATTCCATCGTCTCGATCCAGCTCGTGACGAAGCTGCGCGGATCCGGTGTCCGCGTCACCGCACGGCAGGTGTTCGAGCAGCGCACCGTGGAACGGCTGGCGGCGTTCGTCGACGCAGCACCCGAACCGGGCGTCGACAGCGAACGGATCGTCGTGGCCGCGCACGGTGACGTTCCCGTGACGCCGATCGTTGCGCAGACCCTCGCCGACGGAGTCGACCTCGACGGCTTCACCCAGGCACGTCTGCTCGTCGCGCCGGCCGGACTCACCGTCGACGTCCTGGACGGGGCCGTCGCGGCGGTCGTGCGAGCACATCCGATACTGGCCTCCCGTTTCACGGTCGACGGTGAGCGGATCCACTGGTCGGTGCCCGAACACCCGGTTCCGACGCCGGCGGTGCGGGTCGACGCGACCGGCGTGCACGGTGCCGACTGGGCCCGACTCTTCGCCGCCGAACGGGACGCGGCGGTCGCCCGGATCGATCCGGCCGCCGGGGTCATGATGCAGACGGTCCTGTTCGACGCCGGCGACGACACCCCCGGCCGCGTGCTCGTGATGATCGACCACCTGGCCGTGGACGGGGTGTCCTGGCGCATCCTCGTTCCGGAACTCGCCGACGCGGTCGCGCAGGTGCACGCCGGAACCAAGCCGCGGATACCGGCGGAGGAGACATCCTTCCGGGCCTGGGCGACCGGGCTCGCGGACGCTGCCACCGCCGCGGCGATCACGTCGTCGTGGCCGGAATGGGACACCGCCCGCACGGCCCGTGAACCCGGCCTCGGGACCCGCGTCCTCGATCCGGCGCTCGACACGGTCTCCACGTCGAGGTCGGTGCGGGTCCGTGTCCCGGCGGAGGTCACCGACGTCCTGGTGACGCGGCTGCCCGCAGCCTTCGGCGCCGGCGTCACCGACGTCCTGCTCACGGCGCTGGTCCTCGCCGTCGCCTCGGTGCGCGGCGGACGGACCGTACGCGTCGATCTCGAAGGTCACGGGCGGGAGGAACACCTCGTACCGGGTGCCGATCTGACCCGCACCGTCGGATGGTTCACCTCGCTGTACCCGGTGGCCGTGGACCTGTCCGGTGTCGACGTCGACGCAGCCCTCGACGGCGGCACCGCTGCCGGTCATGCCCTGCGCGCGGTCAAACAGGCAACGCGGTCGGTGCGCGACAACGGAGTGGGTTTCGGGCTCATGCGGTGGATGAACCCCGAGACCGGGGCGCGACTCGCCGACTACACCGCGCCGGAGGTGATGTTCAACTACCTGGGACGTATGACACTGGGGGAGAACACCTCCGATGCGTGGTCGGCGGCACCGGAGGCGGGTGTCCTCGGCGGCACCGTCGATCCGTCGTCACCACTCGACCACGTCCTCGACGTCAACGCGATCGTCGAGGACACCGAGCGCGGACCCGAACTGGACGGCGCGTTCGACGCCGCCGCCGGCATCATCGACGAGACCACCCTCGCGGAGATCGCGCAGCGTTGGGTGCGGGTCCTCACCGAGATGGCCGCGCACATCGAACCGGCCGCGAGCGGCCTCGTCCCCGCCGAACTCACGAACCGCACGCTGCCGCTCCGCGACCTGATCGGATTCGAGGACGTCGCGGGCGGGCCGGTCGAGGACGTCGTGCCGCTCACACCGCTGCAGCGCGGCATGTACTACCTGTCGGGGCTCGACGACACCGTCGACGTCTACACGATGCAGACCGTCCTGGACCTCGACGGCGACCTCGACGTCGCGCGGATGCGGCGCTCGGCGCGGGCGCTGGTCGACCGGCATGCGGTGCTGCGCACGGAGTACCGGACCGCGAGTACCGGGGAGCCGGTCGGTGTGGTCCTGCGTCGCGCCGATCCCGAATGGAGCGAGACGGATTCGACCGGGACGACCGACGCGTCGGGCGACGCCACGGTGATCGCCGCGGCCGAACGCGACCGGCGGTTCGATCCGGCGTCGGCACCACTGGTGCGGTACGCACTGGTGAAGCTCGCCCCGAGCCGGTTCCGGCTCGTCGTCACGATGCACCACCTCGTGGCAGACGGTTGGTCGACACCGCTGCTGATGCAGGAGTTGCTGCAGATCTACGCTGCCGGCGGCGACGCGGCCGCGCTCCCGGCCGTCGCACCGTTCACCGACTACCTCGACTGGCTCGCCGGTCAGGACACCGCCGCCGGTGTCGAGGTGTGGCGTACCGCCCTCGCCGGTGTCGACGAGGCGACCCGCGTGGCCCCCGCCGGATCCGCGTCGCGTGCCGAACTGCCCGGGGAGATCGTCGTGCCGGTGCCCGACGGCCTCACCGAGCGGATCCGCGCCGCAGCGCGGAGCCGCGGCGTCACGGTCAACACCGTGGTGCAGACCGCCTGGGGCATCCTGCTCGGAGCGGTGACGGGTCGCACCGACGTCGTGTTCGGAGCCGTCGTGTCCGGGCGCGCCCCCGACGTCCCCGGAATCGACTCGATGGTCGGCCTGTTCATCAACACCGTGCCGGTGCGGGTGCGCACCGCCGCCCGGGACACCGTCGCCGGGCTGCTCTCGCGACTCCAGGCCGAGCAGAACCGGGTGATGGATCACCAGCACATCGGGCTGTCCGACGTGCAGCGGGCCGTGGGGATCGGGGAACTGTTCGACACACTCCTGGTGTTCGAGAACTACCCCGTCGACCGGGACGCGCTCGAACGGGCCCAGCGGGACGGGGGCGTGCGCGTGTCGGCGGTCGACGGCACCGACGCCACCAACTACCCGTTGGTGCTGGTCGCCGGTCTGCAGGACCGTCTCCACCTCGGACTCGAATACCGGCGCAGCGTGTTCGACGACCACACCGCCCGCCTGTTGGGCGAACGCCTCGTGCACATCCTCGGACGGCTCGTCGCCGACCGGACCGGAACGGTCGCGCAGCTCGACGTGCTCACCGGGGCGGAACGCGCCCGGCTGCTCGGTGAGCGGGCGTGGACGGCGCCGGCGCCGTCCACGGGCGCCACCACCGTCGCAGACCTCCTCGACACGCAGATCGCGCGTCGACCCGACACACCGGCGATCGTCTCCGGTGACGTCACGCTGACCTTCGCCGAACTCGGAGCGCGCTCGGCGAGGCTCGCGCGGCTGCTCATCGCCTCGGGCGTGGGCCCGGACACGGTGGTCGGGTTGAGCCTGCCCCGCTCGGAGCAGATGCTCGTGGCGATGATCGCGGTGATCCGTGCCGGCGGGACATACGTGCCGATGGACCCGTCCTATCCGTCGGATCGGTTGGCGCACATGGCCTCCGACTCGCGTCCGGGTGTGCTCGTGACCGTCTCGTCGGTCCTCGACGGACTCTCGACGATTGCGGGCGACGTCGAACGTGTCGTACTCGACGACGCCGCGACCCTCGCGCGTCTCGCGGCACTGCCCGCCGCGCCGGTCACCGACGCCGACCGATCGGCGCCGCTGCGACCGGACAACGCGGTGTACGTGATCTACACATCCGGATCCACCGGGCTGCCGAAGGGCGTGGCCGTCACCCACGCGAACCTGCTCAACCTGTTCGACAGTCACCGCGCCGACCTGTACCGGCCGATCACCGCCGCCGCGGGCCGCGACTCCATCGGTGTCGGGCACGCCTGGTCGTTCGGGTTCGACGCATCCTGGCAACCGACGCTGTGGCTGTTCGACGGACACACGGTGCACGTCTTCGACGAGGACACGATGCGCGATCCCGAGCGGATGGTCGCGTACACCCTCGAACACCGACTCGACTTCCTCGAGGTCACCCCGTCGTTCCTGGATCGGATGCTCGCCGCCGGACTCTACGACGGCGAACACCGCCCGGCCGGAGTCGGTTTCGGAGGCGAGGCCGTGAACCCCGCATCGTGGCGACGTCTGCGTGAGTACACCGACGGACGCGCGTTCAATCTGTACGGACCCACCGAATGCACAGTCGATTCTCTCGTGGGCGCCGTGACGGACGCCGACACGCCGTGTCTCGGTCGCGCGGTGCACGGTGCCGCGGCCCGGGTGCTCGATCCGCTGCTGCGACCGGTACCGGCCGGGGTGGTCGGCGAGCTGTACATCAGCGGAGCCGGCGTCGCTCGCGGCTATCGGGGGCGTCCCGACCTGAGCTGTGTGCGGTTCGTTCCGGATCCGTTCACCGACGCGGGCGCACGGATGTACCGCACCGGCGACCTCGTCCGGTGGGTGCCGGGCGCCGACGGTGAGTTCGTACTCGAATTCCTCGGCCGCGGAGACGATCAGGTCAAGATCCGCGGCTACCGCGTCGAACTCGGCGAGGTGGAGGCGGCCGTGGCATCGGTCGTCGGTGTGCGCGACGCGGTCGTGGTGGCGCACACCGACGACCGGGGAGTGACCCGTCTCGTCGGTTACGTGACACCCGACGGCGACGTGGATCCGGCGCGGGTGCGCGCCGCCACCGCGGAACGCCTCCCGGAACACATGGTGCCGGCGGCGGTGACCGTCCTCGCCGAGTTCCCCCTCACCGCGAACGGCAAGGTGGACAGGAAATCCTTGCCGGCACCGGATTTCGCGGCGCTCGTCGGTGCGGTGGAACCGAGCACACCGACGGAGACGGCGCTCGCGGCCGTCGTCGCCGAGACGCTCGGCCTGGACCGGGTGGGTGTCGACGACGACTTCTTCGCTCTCGGCGGTGACTCCATCGTCTCGATCCAGCTGGTGTCGAAGGCCCGGGCCGCAGGCGTGTGGATCACCACCCGGCAGGTGATCGAATTGCGCACCGTCGCAGAACTCGCCGCCGCGGTCGACGCCGCCGACCCGGCCGCGACCCCCGCGGTCGTCGAGGGCCGTGCCACCGGCGATGTGCCCCTCACCCCGATCGTGTGGGACGTCCTCGACGCAGGCGGTGGACCTCGGCGGTTCGCGCAGGCACGATTGCTGGTCGCTCCCGTCGGACTCACCCTCGCCGTGCTGCGTACCGCCGTCGCGGCGCTGCTCGACACCCACCACATGCTGAGGTCGGTGCTCGTCGTGGACTCCGGTGGACACCCCCGGTGGACCGTGCCGACCGAGGTACCCGCCGCAGCCTCGCTCGTACGGCGCGTCGACGCCCGCGAGCGGACCGGCGCCGACTGGCCCGAACTGTTCGCTGCCGAGCGTGAGAACGCATACCGCGCCCTCGATCCGGCCGCCGGAATCATGATCCAGGTGATCTGGTTCGACTTCGGTCCGGACCGTCCCGGTCGCGTGTTCGTGGCGATCGACCACCTCGCGGTGGACGGCGTGTCCTGGCGGATCCTCGTCCCGGACCTCGCGGACGCGGTCGAGCAGGCCGCACGAGGCGAGACCGTCGTACTCACACCCGCCGGGACACCGTTCCGGATATGGGCCGCGGGACTGCGCGAGGCGGCGGTGTCCGAGAGGATCACCGCGTCGTGGTCGGCGTGGCACCGGGTGCTCGCCACCGACGAACCGCTGCTCGGCGCGCGCCCACTGGACCCGATGCGGGACACCGTCTTCGACACCCGCACGGTGCAGGTTCGCCTACCGGTCGCGGTCACCGAGCGACTGCTCGCCACCGGTGCCGTCGAGAACACGCTGCTCGCGGCGCTGTCGACGGCCGTCGTGGCGGTGCGCGGCGGCGACGTCGTGCGCATCGACCTCGAAGGGCACGGACGCGAGGAGCAGATCGTCCCCGGCGCCGACCTGTCGCGGACCGTCGGCTGGTTCACGTCGCTCTATCCCATCGCGGTGGATCTGTCGGGGGTGGATCCGGAGGGGGAGGGCGCGGTGACCGCGCTGCACGCGGTGACCGAGGCGACGGCGATCCTGCCCGACAACGGGATCGGGTTCGGTCTGTTGCGCCGCATCCACCCCGACGGCGAGCAACGGTTCGCCGGATACCGCCGTCCCGCAGTGATCTTCAACTATCTCGGTAGGTTGACCCTCGGCGACGACTCCGGCGCACCCTGGTCGGCGGCACCGGAGGTCGCGGCGCTCGGTGGTTCCGTCGATCCGTCCACACCGCTCGACCACGTCCTGCAGGTGGATGCGATCACCGTGGACACCCCCGACGGACCCGTACTCGAATGCGACTTCGCGGCGGCCGCCGGCATCGTCGACGACGAGACCCTGCGTGAACTCGCGCGGCGGTGGGAGCACGCCGTGTCGCATCCGGCAGCGATGCCGCCGCACACCACCGACGCTCGAACACGCCTGTAGTAGAGGAGATGAACATGCTCGAACGTGAAACCATCCTGTCCGATATCGCCCGGATCCTCGAGGTGGATCGGGACGAACTCGACCCGACGGTCAGCCTCGTCGACCAGGGCCTCGACTCGCTGCGGTTGATGGCCCTCGTGGAACTGTGGCGCGACAGCGGGGCGGACGTCGACTTCGTGTCGCTGGCCTCCGAACCCGACCTCGAGCAGTGGTGCACGCTGCTCGCCCGGCAGTGAACGGATCCCCGTGGCACTCCTCGACAAGCTGATCATCGACGTCGAACCGCTGCGCACCGGTCGCGAATTCCGGTACCTGTTCGTCGCCCGTGTGGTGTCGCTGCTCGGCCTCGGCTTCCTCATCGTCGCGGTTCCGGTGCAGGTGTACGGGGTCACCGGGTCCACCGCTCACGTCGCGGCAGTCTCGACCGTGCTCGGTATCACCACTTTCGCCGCGACCTTCGTCGGCGGAGTGCTCGCGGACCGGTTCGATCGCCGCACGGTGATCGCACTGGCCCGCGGTACCGCGGGCATCGCCTTCGCGGTGCTCGCCGGCAACGCGTTCCTGCCCGAACCGCAACTGTGGGTGATCTACGCGGTGGCGGTGGTCGACGGTATCGCCGGCGGGATCTCCGCGACGGCATTGATGGCCGTCACGCCCAGCCTGGTTCCACGCGACAAACTCGCCGCGGCCGGTGCGCTCATGGCTCTGACCGCGGACCTCGGTGCGATGGTCGGTCCGGCCCTCGGTGGCGTCGTCATCGCCGTCGGAGGAGTGGAGTCCGCCTACCTGCTGGCGGCCGGGGCGACCGCGGTCACCACCTTCTGCATCACGCGGCTGCCACCGCTGCCACCGACGGGAGCCGTCGACGAGTCGCCGTTCGAATCGGTGGTGAGCGGGTTCGGGTTCGCGATCCGCAACCGGATCGTCGGCGGTGTGCTCGTCGCGGGATTCGTCGCGATGCTGTTGTCCGGGTGGGCTGTCCTGATCCCCGCCTTCGCCGACGAGGTGCTCGGTGCCGGGCCGTCGGTGATCGGGTTGCTGTACACCGCGCCGGCGGTCGGTGCGGTGCTCGGATCCATGACCAGCGGATGGACGGGGTCGATCCGGTGGTCGGGCCGGGTCGTCCTCGTACTCATGACCGTGTCGGCGGCGGGTCTCGTCGGTGCGGGCGCGACCGGGATGCTCGTCGTCGCCCTGATCGGTCTGGCGGCACACGGCTTCGGTGACTCGCTCTCCGACATCGTCCGGTTCGCGACCGTGCAGATGCACACTCCCGACGAATACCGGGGCAGGATCGCCGCGGTGTGGTCGGCGCAGGTCACCGCCGGCGCTTCGGTGGGCGCACTCGTCGCCGCCGCGGTCGCGGCGGTCGTGCCCATGTCGGCGGCACTCGCCGTGTACGGACTCGCGGGCCTGGTGGTCACCGCGGTGCTCGCCGTCGTGCTGAAGAGCCTGCGCACTCTCGACGAGCGCGAACACTCCCCGCTCGGCGAGGTCGCCGCGTAGCCACCCGTTACCTTCTTCGTAGTCCCGCGCCGCGGGGCCACGGTCGCCGGGTTCGGTATGACTTTCTTCCCCTGTCTCTCCAATGATCCGGGGGGTGGTGTCGCCGGGCCTGGTGGCATCGATGGACCGCTGATAGGGACAGGGCCGCCGGGTTCGAGGTAGGTCTCTTTGTAACGTGGGTGCCGGGTATCGATGCTGGATCGGCGACCGGTTGAGCCGGACGAAAGACTGCTTCATGGACACGAGTTACGCCGTGTTTTGCGGCATCGACGTGGGCAAAGGCGAACACCACGCGGTCGGACTGGACGCCGCCGGCGCCCGACTGTTCGACAAGGCGCTACCGAACGACGAGGCCCGACTGCGAGCTGTGTTCGCGGACCTGGCCGCGCACGGGCCGATCCTGGTGGTCGTCGACCAACCGAACACCATCGGCGCGCTGCCGGTCACCGTCGCCCGCGCCTGCGGCCACGACGTCGCCTATCTACCGGGGCTGTCCATGCGCCGTGTCGCCGACCTCTACCCTGGGCAGGCGAAAACCGATGCCCGCGATGCGTTCATCATCGCGGATACCGCCCGCACCATGCCCCACACGCTGCGCCGGGTCGACGTCGGCGACGAGACCCTGACCGAACTCGGAGTGCTCGTCGGGTTCGACGACGACCTCGCCGGCGAGGCCACCAGGATCAGCAACCGCATCCGCGGCCTGCTCACCGGGATCCACCCCGCCCTCGAACGGGCACTCGGTCCCCGAGTGGCGCATCCGGCCGTCCTGGAAATCCTGTCCCGTTTCGGTGGCCCGGCCGGGATCCGGCAGGCCGGCAAGCGTCGGATCACCACTCTCGCGGTCAAACACGCACCGCGCATGGGTGCCCGGCTGGCCGAGGAGGTCTTCGCTGCCCTGGACGCGCAGACCGTGACGGTGCCCGGAAGCAAAGCCGCCGAGATCGTGTTGCCCAAACTCGCCGACTCCCTGAAAGAGGTTATGCAGCAACGTCGGAGCATCGCCGTCGATGTCGAGAGGATGCTCGACGATCACCCTCTTTCCCAGGTCCTGACCTCGATGCCCGGCATCGGCGTCAGGACCGCTGCACGCATCCTCATCGAGATCGGTGACGGCTCGGGCTTCGCGACGGCCGGCCACCTCGCCGCCTACGCCGGCATCGCGCCGGTCACCCACCGATCCGGATCGTCGATCCGCGGCGAACACCCCGCCCGCTCGGGCAACCGGAAACTCAAACGCGCGCTGTTCCTGTCCGCGTTCGCCGCCCTGCACGACCCGACCAGCCGCGCCTACTACGACCGCAAACGCGCCGAGGGCAAGAAGCACAACGCCGCCCTGATCTGCCTCGCTCGCCGCCGCTGCGACGTCCTGCACGCCATGCTCAAGAACAAGGCGCTCTACCGAGCTCCTGTATCAGCGGAAGCTGCATGACAATGGAAACTCTGAGCAGCGCAAACTCCGAGTCTTGGACTCCTCCAGGCCGGTCTGCTAAAAGGGGATGAACAGGGAGATGGGGGGACTCGGTGACCACTGCGAACCGATCTGGAGCTGGTGAGCCTGTGCTATTGCTACACGGATTCACCCTCTCGCATCATGTGTGGCACGGCGTCGTCGACGACCTCTCGAGCAACTACGACGTCCTGGCGATGACTATGCCTGGGCACTGGCGCGGGCCACGCCTGCGTGTGCGCGATCTGGGTGTTCGTGGGATCGCCGACGGAATCGAACGTGAACTCGATGACCTCGGCTGGGACACCTGCCACGTCGCGGGAAACTCCCTGGGAGGTCAGGTGGGCTTCGAACTCGAGCGGCGAGGACGTGCGAGATCCCTCGTCGCGATCAATCCCAGCGGAGGGTGGAAGCGATTCTCGGTAACCGAGTTCCGTCTCGGGATGGGTTTCGCCGCACAATTTCCGCTGGCGGCGGTTGCACGCGTGTTCGGTGATCGCGTCGCTACTCGTGAGCGCTTCCAGCGCCCGATCATCCGAAACTGCAGCAAGGACACGGCTGCCGTCACTCCCGAAGACGCGGCCAACGTACTCCGCGCGGTCTCACACTGCCCCATCTACCTGCCGATCCAACTGGCGTTTCTCCGGGATGGACCACTCGCACACCTCGACCGGGTCACCGCGCCGACCACGTTGATCATGTCCGAGTTCGACACCTTCCTCACCAGGAACGAGTGCATGCAGCGGCTGATCGACGAACTGCCCGACCATGTGGAGGAAGTGACCCTGCCCGGGGTCGGGCACATTCCGATGCTCGAGAATCCCGGAATCGTTGCCGATGCCCTGCGCGCACGGGTGGGGTCAGCTCAGCTCGTCGTCGTGTTCGTCGTCGACCCGGTCGTGGTCGGAGGATCGCCCGTAGCCGGTCTCGGACATCCCGATGTGCCAGTACCCGATCACCAACGTCGACCTGCGATCGAAACGGCCGTCCGCCCGCAGCCAGGTGCGCATGGCCCGCACGGTCCTCGATTCGGCGGAGACCCAGGCGAACCGTTTGACGTCGCCCTCGGGAACGGCCACCGCGCACGCGGCGTCGAGCAGACTGTCGGTGGTGCCCGCCGGAGCCCCGTCGCGGTGGACCCAGCGGATCTCGATGTCGGCGGGCGACGTCAACTCCTGGTGCTCGTGTTCGTCGGCGACCTCGATCACGGCGACCCCGCGGGCGCCCTCGGGCAACCGCTCGAGCATCCGGCCGATGGCGGGCAACGCGGTCTCGTCACCGACGATCAGGTACCAGTCGGAGGCGGGCGCCACGACGCCACCACCGCCGGCAGCACCGATGCGGTCACCGGGCCGCGCGTGTTCGGCCCACCCACTGGCCAATCCCTCGTCCCCGTGCTTGACGAAGTCGATGTCCATCTCGGCTGCGACGGGGTCCAGCCGCCGCACCGTGTAGGTGCGGACGAACTGTTTCACCGTCGGGTCGGGCCACCGCAGACGGCCCGTGCCGTCGTTGTCGGGGAGGTCGAGTTCGCCGTTCGGCCGGGGGAATACGAGCTTGATGTTGGGTACGCGGGTGGGATCGCTCGCGTAGACCTCGACTCCGTGCCCGGCGAAGGTGATCCGGCGCATACGTGGCGTGATGTCCACGATCCGCGCGACTTCGATGACGGTGGGCAGCAACCCGATCTCGTTCGACATGGCCCCACCGTAGGGCAGCCTGACCGATCGGTGCTCGACCGATCGGTGCTCGACCGATCGGTGCTCGACGATCAGGGGGTGGTGGAGGCTCGTGGCCGCAGACCGCTCTTCTCGCCGTGTGCCCACGACGTGATCGCGGAGTACCCGTCGCCGACACCCTGCGTGTACGCGACGAGCGCACCGTACATGCGGCTGCCCTCCGTGGCGAGCTCGATGGTGCCGACCCAGTCCGCGGCGCGCGCCATCACGTGCGACGAGATGTCGAGTCGGTCGTGGGTCGCCGCGGAGACCGCGGTGAACGATTCGTCGGCGACCAGGAACGTCTCGGAGACCCCACGCCAGTAGTACTCCGCGTCCATCGCGGCGCGCAGGGACTCGTAGTCGCTGGTGTTCTGCATCGCCGTGGCGTTGACGAGCTCGGTGGTCGCGTGACCGGCGGAGCCGAGCGGGGTGTACCTGATGTCGTTGATGGGTGTCTTGTCGCCACGTCTGGTCCTCACCGCAGAAATGGTGCCCGATTACGTCGTGGAACGAAACCACCGGTTCCCTGTGAGTCTGTTGTCAGTGCGGTGCCGGTGTTTGTGACGGCGGTGGACCGGCGTCGGTTCCTGTTCCGGACGGGATCGCCGCGACGCACGCGACGAGCAGTACCGCGCAGACCAGGACCGCGGTGAAGACCGGCCCCACGGATTCCGCGAGTTGCCCGGCATCGGGGGCGGCGTCGGCCCCGGACCGGGCGAGCGCGGCGTTGGCGAGAGCGCCGAACACGGCGACTCCGACGGCGCTGCCCATCGACCGGGCGAACGCGTTCGAACCCGTCACCACACCGCGCTCCGACCAGCCGACGCTGGATTGAGCGGCGATGAGCGCCGGACTGGCGATCAGCCCCATTCCGAGGCCGATGAGCACGCAACTCACCGCGACCTGCCACGGCGACGACCCGACCCCCACACGGGTGAGCAACGCGGTGCCCACGAGCAGGGGAACGGACCCCACCAGACCGGTGCGCCGGAACCCGATCCGCATGTACAGCCTGCCCGACTGCGCTGCCGCGATCGGCCAGCCGATCGTCAGGGTGGCGAGGGTGAAGCCGGCGACGACGGCCGTGGTGCCCAGGGAGTTCTGCACGAACGACGGCACGTACGACGTCAGACCGAGCACCACCGCGCCCACCAGGCACGAGACCGCGCTGGTCGTGACGAGGATCCGACGTGTGAGCACCCACATCGGCAGGATCGGTTCGGGGGCGCGGGTCTCGATCCACACGAACGCGGTGAGCAGGACGGCTGCCGCGGCGAACACGGACAGGCTCGCTGCGGACGTCCACGCCCAGGCCTGACCGCCCTCGAGCAGACCGAGGATCAGCAACGCCGCCCCGGCCGCGAGCGTCGTGGCCCCCGCCCAGTCCACCGCGCGTCGTGGCCCGGTCGGTTTCTCCTCGCGGTGGTTGCGCAGCAGCACCCACGCGGCGAGCGCGCACAGCGGCAGATTCACCCAGAAGATCCACCGCCACGACAGGTGATCGGCGAAGACCCCGCCGACGGCGGGGCCGATCACCGCCGACATTCCCCACACGCTCGCGAGATATCCCTGGGCCTTCGCCCGCTCGGCGACGGTGTAGATGTCACCGGCGATGGTCTGGGCCATCGGCAGTACCGCTCCGGCGCCGAGCCCCTGCAGGGCCCGGAACGCGATCAGCGCGGGCATGCTCCACGCGAGTGCACACAGCACCGAGCCGAGCGCGAACACTGCGATGCCGAACACGAGGATCGGGACTCGGCCGAACAGGTCCGACAGCTTCCCGTACACGGGCACCAGCACCGCCTGGGTGAGAAGATAACTCGAGAACAACCACGGGAACTGGGTGAACCCTCCGAGGTCGGAGACGATCGTCGGGATCGCGGTCGCGAGGATCGTGCTCTCCAACGCCACCAGGGAGGTCGCGAGCATCAGCGCGATCAGGACCGGTCCGCGTTCCGACCGGAATCCGACATCCGCGCGGGATGGTGCGGCCATGGCTCTCCTCGCCTCGGGTGATGCTCGCGTGCCCCGCGAGTCGTGTGACACGTGCCATTGTCGACCGCTGGGATATCCACCACGGAGTGCGGTACCTGACGGCCCGGACCACTAGGGTGTGAGCGTGCGTCCTTCACTCGAGTCCTACTCCCACCTCGCCGGCGGCAAGGTCCGCGACCTCTACGTCATCGACGACGAGCATCTGCTGCTCGTGGCCAGCGACCGGATCTCGGCCTACGACCACATCCTCGACACCCCCATCCCCGACAAGGGCAGGGTGCTCACCGCGATGAGCGTGTTCTTCTTCGACCTGCTCGACGCGAACAACCACCTCGCCGGCGAACCCGACGACGATCGGATCCCCGAGGAGGTCCTCGGCCGCGCCCTCGTCGTCAAGCGCCTCGACATGCTGCCCGTCGAATGCGTCGCGCGCGGCTACCTCACCGGTTCGGGACTGGCCGACTACCAGGCGACCGGCACGGTCTGCGGTGTGACGCTGCCCGAGGGTCTCGTCGAGGCCAGCCGGTTGCCGGAGCCGATCTTCACGCCGGCGACGAAGGCCGAGCTCGGCGACCACGACGAGAACATCTCGTTCGAGCAGGTGGCGGAGAAGCTGGGCCTGAACATGGCGATGAAGCTGCGTCAGGACACCCTCGACATCTACGACCGCGCCGCGATGTACGCGTACGACCGGGGCATCATGCTCGCCGACACCAAGTTCGAGTTCGGGCTCGACAAGGCCGGCAACCTGGTGCTCGCCGACGAGGTCCTCACCCCCGATTCGTCCCGGTACTGGGATCTCGAGGCGTACGAGGTGGGTAAGGTCCAGCCGAGTTTCGACAAGCAGATCGTCCGGAACTGGCTGACGGGCCCCGAGTCCGGCTGGGACCGTGCTTCCGACACACCGCCACCGCCGCTCCCGCAGCACATCGTCGACAGGACCCGTGCGCGGTACATCGAGGCGTACGAACGCATCTCCGGATTGTCCTTCGACGATTGGATCGGCTGATCGGTATGGCTTCCCCGAACCCGCCCGTCGCCGCACGCGTTCCCACCGAGCGCACCCACCACGGTCACACCTTCGTCGACGACTACGAGTGGCTGCGTGACAAGGAGAACCCGGAGGTCGTCGCGTATCTCGAGGCCGAGAACGCGTACACCGACGCGCAGACCGCGCACCTGGCGACGTTGCGGGAGTCGATCTTCGAGGAGATCCGTTCGCGGACGCAGGAAACCGACATGTCGGTTCCCACGCGGATGGGGCAGTGGTGGTACTACGCGCGCACGGTCGAGGGCAAGCAGTACGGCATCCAGTGTCGGTGCCCGATCGCCGACGTCGACGACTGGACTCCGCCGGAGGTGACACCCGGCGTGGATCTGCCCGGCGAGCAGGTCCTGCTCGACGGCAACGTCGAATCCGAAGGCCACGATTTCTTCTCGGTCGGGGCGTTCTCGATCAGCCACGACGGCACGCTTCTGGCGTACTCGACCGACGTCGTCGGCGACGAGCGGTACACGCTGCGGTTCAAGGATCTCACCACCGGTGAGCTTCTCGCCGACGAGATCCCCGGCACCGCGCCGGGAGCCACGTGGGCGCTCGATCACAGTCACGTCTTCTACCAGACCGTCGACGAATCGTGGCGGCCGGACACGGTGTGGCGGCACCGGTTGGGTAGTGCCGTCGGCGACGACGTGAAGGTCTTCCACGAGCCCGACGAACGCTACTGGGTGTCGATCGGCGCGACCCGCAGCGAGAAGTACCTCATGATCTGGGTCGGATCGAAGATCACCACCGAGGGGTGGGTTCTCGAATCCGACGACCCCACCGGCGAGTTCCGCGTTCTCCTGCCCCGCCGCGAGGGGGTCGAATACGGCGCCGAACATGCTGTGATCGGTGGGCAGGACCGGTTCCTGGTGCTGCACAACGACGTCGATCCCGCGACGGGGGAGAAGGCCGAGAACTTCGTCCTCGCCGAGGCGCCCGTCGACGATCCGTCCGCGCTCCGGACCCTGATCGAGCACCGACACGACGTGCGACTCGAGGACGTCGACGCGTTCGCCGGCCATCTCGTGCTCGGCTACCGGCGGGAGGCTCTCACCCGGATCGCGGTGTGGCCGCTGACCGCCGACGGCTACGGCGAGCTCCGGGAGATCGAGTTCGACGAGGAACTGTTCGCGGTCGGCCCGGGCGGGAACCCCGAATGGGAGCAACCCACCCTGCGACTCGGATTCACCTCGTTCATCACGCCGAGCCGCGTGTACGACTACGTGGTGGACGACGGCGAACTGCTGCTGCGCAAGTCCCAGCCGGTGCTCGGTGATTTCGACCCCGCCCGCTACGAGCAGCGCCGGGCGTGGGCGACCGCCGACGACGGCACGCGGATCCCCCTGTCGATCGTCGCGAGGAAGGGCACGCCGGAGAATGCGCCGACGCTGCTGTACGGGTACGGCTCGTACGAGGCCAGCATCGATCCCGGTTTCTCGGTGGCCCGGCTGTCGTTGCTCGACCGCGGCATGGTGTTCGCGGTCGCGCACGTGCGCGGCGGCGGTGAGATGGGCCGGCACTGGTACGAGAACGGCAAGTCGCTCACCAAGAAGAACACGTTCACCGATTTCGTGGCGTGTGCGCGACATCTCGTCGACACCGGAGTGACGAGCCCCGACCGGCTCGTCGCCGACGGCGGCAGCGCCGGCGGACTGCTCGTGGGCGCGGTCGCGAACCTCGCCCCGGAGTTGTTCGCGGGGATCCTCGCGAACGTGCCGTTCGTCGATCCGCTCACCTCGATCCTCGATCCGTCGCTGCCGCTGACGGTGATCGAGTGGGACGAGTGGGGCAACCCGCTGGAGAACCCGGAGGTGTACGAGTACATGCGCTCGTACAGCCCGTACGAGAACGTCGAGGCGAAGGACTATCCGGCGATCCTCGCGATCACCAGCATCAACGACACCCGCGTGCTGTACGTCGAACCGGCCAAGTGGGTGGCGAAACTGCGTGCGACGAAGACGGGTGATTCGCCGTTGCTGCTCAAGACCGAGATGAGCGCCGGTCACGGCGGTGTGTCGGGTCGTTACGAGAAGTGGCGCGAGGTCGCATTCGAGTTCGCGTGGGTGCTCGACACGACAGGTGCCGCCTGACACCACGATGCGGTGACGGCGACCGGGGCGGCGGTTTCCGCCAACAGGGCTTCCGCCAACAGGGCTTCCGACCACACGGTTTCCGACAACTGAGGGGAGAAGGCTGCCGATGGCAGGGACCGTCCGCGACGTCGAGGTGTTTCCGATCTGCATCCGGGAAGTGGAGGTCCTCCGCGTCGAGGACGTCACACCCGGGATGCGCCGGGTGACGGTGGGTGGTCCGGCGATGGACGCCCACGTGCGCGACGGTGTCGCATTGCCGCCGGTGCGTACCAGCGGATTCGACGACGACGTCAAACTGCTGCCCGTCGATCCGCGGACCGGTACCTTGCCGTTCGACGTGCCCCGCAACAGCGAGTCCGGTGCCGTGGAGTGGCCGGCCGGGGCGTTCCCCTACGCCCGGACGTACACGGTGCGGTCCTACGACCGGGCCACCCGTGCACTGTCGATCGACTTCGCGATGCACGAAGGCGGGCTCGCCTCGGACTGGGCGTACCGTGTGCAACCCGGCGAGACGATCCTCATGGCGGGACCGAAGCATTCCGCCGGACTGCCTCGGGGCGCCGACTGGATGCTGATCGCGGGCGACGAGACCGCACTGCCGGCGATCGCGCACTGCCTCGAACAGCTGCCGCCGGAACTACCCGCGACGGTGGTGATCGAGGTCGCCGAACCGGAACATCGTCAGGACTTGAGAAGTGAGGCGCCGCTCGACGTCACCTGGCTGTTCCGTTCGGAGAACGACGGTGAGTCGCGGCTCGTCGAGGCCGTGCGGGCTGCGCAGTGGCGTCCCGGGCAGCCGTACCTGTGGGTCGCGGGTGAAACACTGACCATCAAACCGCTGCGACGGTGGGCGAAGGTGGACAAGGAGATCCCGAAGCAGTTCGTCGAGATCACCGGTTACTGGCGCCACCGATCCGCCGGTGGTCCGGAGGCGGCGGCACCCGCTGCCGGTGCCGCCGAGGTGAGTGCCGAAGTGCGGCTGCACGAGATGTCCGAACTGCTGCCACCGCTGGTTCTCCGGACCGCGGTCACCGTCGGGGTCTTCGCCGCGATCGACGGCGGCGCCGACACGCCCGCGGCCATCGCGGCCGAATGCGGCACCGATCCCGCGGCGACGGTGAAGCTGCTCCGTCACCTCGCGCTGACGGATCTCGTCGTCGCGGAGGACGACAGGTATGCGCTCACCGAGATGGGGGAGATCCTCGCCGACCCGGACGCCTTCGCGGGTCGTGCCCTGCATTTCGACAAGATCCACACCAGGCTCGACATGGCCTTCCTCGGGCTGCTCGAGGCGGTGCGGACCGGTTCGTCCGCCGCCGGGCACGGCTTCGCCGACAAGGTGACGGAACCCGGGTTCGTGGACGCATTCCACGAGGAAGTGGCGTTCCGAGCCGTCTACCGAGCTCCCGCGCTGCCCGACTCGGTCGATCTCGACGGGGTGCGGACCGTCGCGATCTACGGGGAGGGTGCCGGCGTGTACGCCGACACGCTCGCGCGTCTCCGGCCGGATCTGGACATCTCCCTCGTCGGGTTGCCCGCGCAGAACACGCGCAACCTCGTGGACGTGGCGGACGACCGCCGCGACCGGGTGGGGCGCGTCGACAGCAGTGAATTCACCGCGCTCACCGCACCCGTCGACCTGGCCGTCGCGGTCGACATCGTCGACTCCCATCCGGACGACGACGCACGCATGCTGCTCGGCGTGCTCGGTGCGTCGGCGCGCAGGGTCGTGCTCGTCACCGACGTCCTCGACCCGCAGACCACCGACGACCACGCGACCGAGGCCGACCTGCTGAAACTGTGCCTCCACGGATCGGGTGTACGCACCGAGGCGGAACTGTCGGCGCTCATCACGGACGCGGGTTTCGCCGCACCGCGGTTCGGTGCGCTCGGCTGGGGATCGACGGTCGTGGAGTTCGCCCGCGCCCGCTGATCGCGTCGCCGGAAGCCTGTCGCGCCGGCCCCGTCCGACGGTAGCGTGACGCCCGAGGGGGCGTGATGCGATCGATACATCTGGAGACGGACCTGCCGACCGACGCCGACCGGGTGTGGTCGGCGATGCTCTCACCGGTCACGTTCCTGTACGTGTGCCGCGGACTGTTCGGACTGCCCGCGCTCGCGGGGCGCGCCGAACCGTTGCGCGAGGGTGAACGGGGAACGGGGCGGTTGTGGGTGTTCCACGTGGTCCCCGCCCACCGGCACACCATCGAGGTCCGCAAAGTGGATCCCGGCACACGCACGGTGCGCACGCACGAGCACGGCGGGATGCTCCGCAGTTGGAACCACACGCTGCACGTCGAACCGGTGCGGGAGCACCGCTGCCGGTACAGCGACCGCGTCGACATCGACGCGGGTGCTGCGACACGGGTGGTGGCGATAGTCGCGACCGGCATCTTCCGTTACCGGCAGCGTCGCTGGCGCAGGCTCGTGCGCAGACATCTGCTTCCGGAGGGTCCGGCCTTCCGCACCTGACCGGTCACGCGCGGCGCGCGTACCGGACCTGTGGACGCCCGGCACGTCCGTACTCGGTGAGCCGGGTGAGGGCACCGTCGTCGGCGAGACGTTCGAGATAGCGCCACGCGGTCACCCGCGACACGCCGACACCCTCACCGACCTGCGCGGCGGTGCACGGTTCGCCGGAGTCGCGCAGGTACGAGACGATCCGGTCGAGGGTCGCAGGCGCGATGCCCTTCGGGCTCGCGGCGCGGGTGTCGGACGAGCGCAGTGCCGACATCGCCCGGTCGATCTCGTGCTGTCCGGCGGCTCGTCCGGCCGCCCCCAGCGCCGCCCGGTACGACAGGTAGCGCTCCAGTTTGTCGCGCAGCGCCGCGAATGTGAACGGCTTGAGCAGGTACAACACGATTCCGCGCGCCACCGCCGTGCGGACCACCTCGAGGTCGCGCACGGAGGTCACCGCGATGACGTCCGGGCTCGGGTCGGCCGCGCTCAACGCCGCGGCGACGTCCAGACCGCTCGTGTCGGGCAATCCGATGTCGAGCAGTACGAGGTCGACCGGGGTGCCGTCCTCGGCTGCCGACGCGACGGCCCGCAACGCGTCGCGACCGGTGTGCGCGACACCTGCGACGGTGAATTCCCGGATCCTGCCGACATACTCGCGGTGGGCTTCCGCGATGAGCGGGTCGTCCTCGACGACGAGCACCCGGATCACCCGTCCTCACCACCGTCGGTTCGGGAGCCGAGCGGGATCCGAGCGACCACCATCGACCCCATCGACGGTTCGGTGCGCAGCACACCGCGATGGCGGGCCACGACCTGCGCGACGAGCGCCAGGCCCAGACCTCGCTGATCCGATTTGGTGGAGTAACCGCGCCGAAGCGCCCGCGCGAGGGTGTCCGGTGACATGCCCGGTCCGCTGTCGGCGACCTCGACGATCATGGTTCCCTTCTCCTGTCGCACCGCCACCTCCACCCACGGTGCGTCCACGTCGGCTCCGTGGTGCGATGCGTCGATCGCGTTGTCGACGAGGTTACCGACGAGCGTGACGAGGTCACGGCTGTTCATCGGCGGAGCCTCTCCGAGTGCGGTGTCCTCCGTGACCGTCAGTTCGACGCCGCGATCGGCGGCGTCCGCGATCTTGCCGAGCAGCAGGGCGACGAGCGCCGGCTCACGCACCGAGGCGGTCAGCCGGTCGATGAGAGCCTGGGACATCGCGAGTTCGTCGGTGGCGAACGAGACGGCGTCGCCCGTCCTGCCCAGTTCGACCATCGTGATGATGGTGTGCAGCCGGTTCGCGGTCTCGTGGGCCTGGGTGCGCAGAGCCTCGGCGAGTCCCTTCGCGGAGTCGAGTTCGCCGAGCACCTGCCGGAGCTCGGTGTGGTCGCGCAACGTCACGACGGTGCCGGTGCGGCGGCCCTCCCGCCGGACCGGGTCGCTGTTGACGACCAGGACGTGGTCGTCGGTGAGGTGCACCTCGTCGCGGACGTCCCCGCCGTGCGCCGCGAGATCCCGCAGGGTTTCGGGCAGCGCATCGAACGGCACCGGGCCGTGTTCGGGCAGGTCCAGAAGGCGCCGGGCCTCGTCGTTGATCACCTCGATGTGCGGTGGACCCGCGGAGCCGGATCCGAACACGAGCAGTCCCTCTCCGATGGAGTGCAGCACGGCGTCGTGGTGTTCGTAGAGCCGGCGCAACTGCACGGGATCGAGTCCGAGGGTCTGGTGCCGCAGGCGCCGCGCGATGAGATACGCGCCCGCGGCGGTCACGGCCACACCCACCGCGACGACCCCGGCGATGCCGGGGAGCCCGCCGACGAACTGCTGCCAGATCCGCTCTCGGGTCACACCCACCGACACGAACCCGACGAGGATCCCCGCCTCGTCGTACACGGGTGCGACGGCGCGGATCGACGGGCCGAGCGACCCCGTGTACGTCTCGGTGAACGGTGTTCCCGTGCGGGCCTGTTCGGTGTGCCCCGTGTAGGGCCGTCCGATCTCCGCCGGGGTGGGGTGGGTGAGCCGGATCGTGTCGGTGTCCATGAGCACCACGAAGTCCACGTCGGCGGTCTCCCGGATCTCCTCGGCCCGGGCCTGCAGTTCTCCGGTGGCGTCCCCCGTCACGATTCCCGTGGCGACCTCGGGGAACAGGGCGATCGTCTCGGCGAGCCCGAGCACCTTGCGGGTGGTCTGAGTGTCCGCCTCGTTCCGCTCGTCGAACGCGAACAGGAGCCCGGCGAGCACCGTCATCACCGTGAACACGACGAGTTGCAGGATGAGCAGCCGTCGCGCCACGCTGAGCGGCCGCCGCGTCCGCGCTCGCATCGCACTCCCTCCGTTGTCCGTCGTCACGTCGGTGGGTCCTGGTGCGCGCATCCGTGAACACAATGCACAGAATCTTCTGACTCCGCCGCCGTCCTCCTATGTTTCCAGCAGTGACGTGACCGCAGTCACCCGACTCGCGTCCGGTGGGGTGCACTGCGGATCGCACCCGATGCCGATACCGCACCGCACCCGAAGGACAACGATGAGAATCAGCATGCGCGGAGCCGAGAAGCGCGACCGCACCCACTGGCTGTACGTCGGCGTGATCGTCGCCGTCGTCGCCGGTGTCGTCGTGGGATGGCTCGCGCCCGAGACCGGCAAGTCGTTCGGTGTCCTCGGCGCCATGTTCGTCGATCTGATCAAGATGATGATCAGCCCGGTCATCTTCTGCACGATCGTCCTCGGTATCGGATCGGTGCGCGCCGCTGCCAGCGTCGGCCGCATCGGCGGTCTCGCCCTGATCTACTTCGTCGGCATGTCGACGATCGCGCTCGGCATCGGCCTGGCCGTCGGGAATCTCCTCGACCCAGGCTCGGGGCTGACCCTGGATCCGGAGCAGGCCGGTTCGGGTGCCGCGCTCGTCGAGGCGGCCCACGCGGCGGGCGGCACAGCCGACTTCGTGGCCTCGATCATCCCCACGTCGCTGCTGTCGGCGTTGACCTCCGGCAGTGTGCTGCAGACCTTGTTCGTGGCGTTACTCGTCGGGTTCGCCGTCCAGGGGATCGGCCGATCCGGTGAGCCCATCCTGCGCGGCATCGGTCATCTGCAGAAGCTGGTCTTCCGGATCCTGACGATGATCCTGTGGCTCGCGCCGATCGGTGCGTTCGGGGCCATCGCCGACGTCGTGGGACGGACCGGACTGAACGCGGTGGTGCAACTCGGTGCGCTGATGATCGCGTTCTACCTGACCTGCCTGGTGTTCGTGTTCGGTGTGCTGGGCAGCCTGCTCAAGGCCGTCACCGGGGTGTCCGTGTTCCGGCTGGTCAAGTATCTGGCCCGCGAGTACCTGTTGATCTTCGCGACGTCGTCGTCGGAATCGGCGCTGCCGCGGCTCATCGCGAAGATGGAACACCTCGGTGTGCAGCGCACGACCGTCGGCGTCGTCGTGCCCACCGGGTACTCGTTCAACCTCGACGGCACCGCGATCTACCTGACGATGGCAGCGCTGTTCGTCGCCGATGCGATGGGCAAGCCACTGTCGCTCGCGGAACAGTTGTCCCTGCTCGTGTTCATGATCATCGCTTCGAAGGGGGCGGCCGGTGTCACCGGCGCAGGGCTCGCCACCCTCGCCGGGGGACTGCAGAGCCACCGCCCCGATCTCGTGGACGGTGTCGGACTGATCGTGGGAGTCGACCGGTTCATGTCGGAGGCGCGCGCGATCACGAACTTCTCCGGAAACGCCGTCGCGACACTGCTCATCGGTACCTGGACGAAGTCGATCGACCGCGACCGCGTCGACGAGGTCCTCGCGGGCCGGCTGCCGTTCGACGAATCGCTGATGGGCGACGACCACGGTTTCCCCGAGCCGGAGATGGAACGAACCCTCGAACAGGTGGACGCACCTGCTCCCGAACGGGTACCGGCGGTGTCGATCCATTGAGAACCGTTCCGCGGCGCTGCGCCTCGGCACGATAGCTTGGGAGCCATGACCACGTCGTTGCAGAACATCACCATCAACACTCTCGATGGGCGGCCCACCACCCTCGGCGCGTACGACGGGCACGCAGTGCTCGTCGTCAACGTCGCCTCCAAGTGCGGTCTGACCCCGCAGTACACGGCGCTCGAGCAGCTCGCGAAGGACTACGCCGACCGCGGACTGTTCGTCGTGGGTGTGCCCTGCAATCAGTTCATGGGGCAGGAGCCGGGCACGCCGGAGGAGATCCAGGAGTTCTGTTCCACCACGTACGGGGTGAGCTTCCCGCTGCTCGAGAAGATCGACGTCAACGGTGAGAACCGGCACCCCCTCTACGCGGAGCTGACACAGCACGCCGACGCGGCCGGTGAGGCCGGTGACGTCCAGTGGAACTTCGAGAAGTTCCTCATCGCCCCCGACGGCACCGTCACCGGCCGGTTCCGTCCCCGCACCGAACCCGACGCGCCCGAAGTGATCGACGCCATCGAAGCCGTCCTGCCCGTCTGACCTACCGAACAGGGCTCCACGACATGTTTTCGAACGACGCGCGCGACGCGCTGTACGACATCATCCGCATGCGCCGCGACGTGCGCGCCGAATTCAACGGCGAACGGATCTCCGACGAGGTGCTGTGGCGGGTCCTCGCCGCCGCCCACCACGCCCCCAGCGTCGGCAACACCCAACCGTGGGATTTCGTGGTGGTCCAGGAACCGCAGCGGCTCGCCGACTTCGCGGAGCACGTGGCCGGGTGTCGGCGGGCGTTCGCGGATTCGCTGCCCGAGGACCGGAAGACGACGTTCGACCCGATCAAGGTCGAGGGAATCGTCGAATCCGGCACCGGCATCGTCGTCACCTACGATCCGGCGCGCGGCGGCAAGCACATCCTGGGCCGGCACACGATCGACGAGTCGGGGTTGTTCTCGGCCGTGCTCGCGATCCAGAACCTGTGGCTCGCCGCGACCGCGGAAGGTCTCGGCGTGGGGTGGGTGTCGTTCTACGAGGAGGACTTCCTCGCCGATTTCGTCGGTGCGACCACCCCGGTGCGTCCCATCGCATGGTTGTGTGTCGGCCCCGTCACCCGTCTGCAGGAGGTTCCCGACCTCGAACGGTTCGGGTGGCGCACGGGCCGCCCGCTCACCGACGCCGTGCACCGCGACACCTTCGGAGGCGCGGCGCTCGGTTCCGCCGCCGACGCCTGATCGTCTCCCGCCCCGATCTTCCCGGAGGACGGCCGCCGACACTGTCGAGT